>RFGE01000219.1 GCA_003696105.1 Deltaproteobacteria bacterium
CAGGTCCACTGCGACGCGCAGATCCGCTTCCACTCGCCGTACGCGGACGTGACCGAGTTCATCGAACGCGTCGTGCGCGCGTTCGCCGCCGCCGCGCCGCCCGACACGCGCCTGGTGGTCAAGCACCATCCGCACGACCGCGCGTACCGCGACTACACGGATTTGCTCGCGCGCCTCGGGCGCGACGCCGGCTGCGCCGACCGCATCGTGTATGTCCACGATCTCCACTTGCCGACGTTGCTCAAGCGGGCGCGCGGCACCGTCACGGTCAACAGCACGGTCGGCACGTCGTCGCTGTATCACGGAACGCCGGTGAAGGTGCTCGGCCGCGCGGTGTACGACATCCCGGGGCTCACGTTTCGCGGCAGCCTCGAGGCCTTCTTCGCCGACCCGGGCGAGGTCGACGGCGAGCTGTTCGCCGCGTTCTGCAAGTGGCTGCGCTACCACAACCAGATCAACGGCAGTTTCTACCGCCGGCTACCGGGCGTCGAGACGCCGACCGGAATGACCGCGCCCGCGCGGCCGGACGAGTCGGTCCCGGCCGTCCGCCGCGCGGTGTGACGGGGCGGGGGCGCGGTGCTGTCGGTCGTGATCCCGGTACGCTGCCGCGCGCCGACGCGCTATTTGCTGCCGCGGCTGGCGGCGCTGGTCGACCGGCTCGCGGGCGAGGCGGACACGGAGGTCGTGGTCGTCGACAGCGCCAGCGCGCCGGCCGAGGCGGCGGCGATGCGTCGTCTGTGCGCGCAGCACGGCGCGGCGCTGGTGACCGATCCGCACCCGGTCGAGCCGTTCGCGCCCGGCATCGCGCGCAACCTGGGCGCCGAGCGCGCCACCGGCGACACGCTGGTGTTCTTCGACGCCGACCTGCGGGCGCCGGCCGATCTGTTCGCGCGGGTGCGGGCGTGGGCGGCCGCGCCGCCGGCGCCGCAGGCGTTCTTGCTGATTCCGAGCCTGTACGCGACGCGCGCAGAGACCCGTCGGCTGGAGGCGGACCCGGAGGCGGACCTGGCGCCGCTGGTCGACTCGCTGCTGGCCGGCGACAACCACCGCGTGTCGCTGGTCGCGCTCAGCACGTCCACCGTTGCGGTCGCTCGCGACCATTTTTTCGCGATCGGCGGCAACAACCCGGCCTACCTCGGCCACGGCTGCGAGGACTTCGATCTGCTCCACCGGCTGGCGTCGCGCTGGCCGCACGCGCGGCGGCCGGCCGACTACTACGAGGACGTGCGCACGCGCTTTCCCGGCGACTACCGCGGCTTTCGCGCGTACCTGGCTCACTACGCGCTGCCGTTGTTGTTCGACGGACTGTTTACCGTACATCTTTGGCACGACCGGCCGGTTCGGCGGCGGTACTTTCGCCAGCGTCGCCGCAACGAGCGGCTGTTGCAGGCCAACATGCGCGCGGCCGACGCGGCGCCGGGAGCATGGGCGGGCGAGGGGACCGAGCCGCCGCCACCGCTGGCCGACGCGATTGCGGCCGCGATGCGCGCGCGCGGCCTGGACCCGGACCGCCAGCCGGGCCTGTTTCGCTGGCGCCCCGGCGTCGTCGCCGACGGGCGCGCGCGCAGCCGGCTGCGCAAGCTCGTCGTGCATCCGCACGAGTTCTTCGCGGACTCGCGGGTGCCGCTGTTGCGGCCGCTGCGGCGCCTGTTTCCCAAGTGAGCCGGGATGCGGGCGGCTCGCAGATACGCGGCAGGCGGCGGGCGGCGGTTCGCCGCGCCGGCGTGCGCGGTCGTGGCGCTCGTCGCGGCGACGCCGGCCGTCGCGCAGACCGCGGCCGCGCGCGCGCCGCACGCTGCCGCGGACCGGGCGGGCTCGCGCGGCGGCGGCGCGCGAGCCCCGGCCGCCCCCGCTGCGCAACCCACCGCACCGCCCGCGCGTGCCGTCGCCGGACGGCCGCCTGCGCGGCGGTCGCCGCATCGCCTGCGCGCGGTCGTCGAACTCGCGGCGACGCTCGCGGGCGGCGCCGCGTGGTACTGGATCGACCGCGACCGCCAGGTGGCCGACTGGGACTTCCCGAGCGTCGAGCAGCGGCTCACGTTCGAGGCGTGGCGCTACGACCACAACCCGTTTCCGATCAACTTCATCGCACACCCGCTCAACGGCGCGGCCTGGCACGTCATCGCCCGGTCCAACGGGTTCGGCAAGCTGTCGGCGGTCGGCTACGGGCTCGCCACGTCGTTGGCGTGGGAGTTCGGGCTCGAGTTTCGCGAAAAGGTCAGCGTCAACGACGTGATCGCCACGACCGCGGCCGGCGTCGCGATCGGCGAGTTCGCCCACCTGCTCGGCCGCTTCCTCGCCGCGCCCGGGCGCCCGGCCGGGCCGCTGGCCGCCGCGGCCCGCTGGACGGTCGGCCTCGGCGCGGCGGGCCACGCGGCGATCGACGGCGCGGCGCCGGCGCCGGTGCCGTGGGTCCGACTGGCCGGCGGCGCGACCTCCGCCCGCTGGCGCGCGTCGGGCGACGCGCCGGGCGGCGCGTGGACCACCGCCGGCGTTCGCTTTCGCGGCGAGCTGGTGGACGTCGCGGACTTCGGCTCCGGCCGTCCGCGGGCCGGCTGGTTCGCGGCCGGCAGCGCCACGTCGCTCGAGGTCGCGGCGGCCACGGGCGGCGGCGGCTACGGCGTCGACGTGTACGCGGAGGTCGTGCCGGCCGGCTACCGCGCCCAGCGAGACGGGCGCGCCCTCGTCGTCGGCCCGGCGGTCGCCTACCGCTACCGCAAGCACGCATTTCCGATGTGGAACGATCGCCTCGGCGTCGTCCACCTGCCGGGGCCGGCGGTGGCGGCGTGGTGGACGCGTCGCACCTGGCGGGCGTCGGTGGCGGCGCGGGCGAGCGCCGACTTCGCCGGCGTCGACGCCAACGCATTCGCCGCGTGGCGCGCCGACCATCCGAGCGCGTACGACCGGACGATCTTGCACAAGCACGGCTACTACTACGGCTGGGGCGGCTCGGCGCGACTGCGGGCGGAGGTGGCGGCCGGCCGCGCGGCGCTCGGCGCGGTGGTCCAGGCGGCGGCGTACGCGTCGGACGAGGGGCTCGATCGCAACCAGGAGGAGATCGACCTCGAGGCGCCCGCGCGGGACACGGCGGTGGACGCCGAGGCGTGGGCGCGGTGGCGGGCCGCGGAGACCTGGTACGTCGAGCTGCGGGGGCACTGGGGCAGGCGCGACGAGCGAATCGCCGGCGGCTATCGCTACGGCGCGTCGATGTCGCAGTGGTCGCTGTCGGTGGGCGCCGCGCGCTGACCGCGACGCGCGGCTGCCGGCCGGGGGGCTGCTGCGCTACAATCGCCGCGCATGGCGGGGTCGGTTCAGGCGCGGTTGCCGGTCGAGCCCGAGGTCGAACTCGCGCGGGCGCGGGCGGACCTCGAGGCGCTCACCGGCGCGATTCGCCACGACCTGCGCGCGCCGCTGCGCGCGATCATCGGCTTCGCCGAAGCGTTGTGCGAGGATTGCGGCGATCGCCTGGGGCCGGACGGCGCGGCGTACGCCGAGCGGATCGTGGCGGCGGCGCGCAGCCTCGACCAACTCGTCGTCGACCTCGCGGCGTACTGCCGGCTCGGCAGCCAGCCGTTGACGCTCGGCGCCGTCGCGGTGGCCGACGCCGTCGCCGACGCGCTGACCGCGATCGACGACCAGCAGCTCGTCGCGTCCGCGGCGGTGGAGGTCGCCGGCGACCTGCCGCGGGTGCGCGCGCACGCGCCGACGCTCGCGAAGGCGCTCGCGCAGCTCATCGACAACGCGCTGCGCTACCGCAAGCCGGACGTCGCCCCGCGCGTGCGCGTGTACGCGACGGGCGGGATGGGGCCGCAGACGGTGCGGGTGTGGGTCGAGGACAACGGCATCGGCATCCCGCCGGAGCACCACGCGGACATCTTCGGGGTGTTCGAGCGCCTCCACGGCGTGGAGCACTATCCCGGGACCGGGATCGGGCTGGCGCTCGTGCGGCGCGGGGTCGAGCGCATGGGCGGCGCCGCCGGTGTCGAATCCGTGCCGGGGGAGGGCAGCCGGTTCTGGATCGAGCTGCCGGCCGCGCCGTGAGCCGCCCGCGTCCGCACGGCCTGTCCGGAAGCGAGTCGGCACCGCCGTTGCGCGTCGCGATCGTCGACGACAGCCCCGACGACCGCCTGCTGAGCGTTCGGCAGCTCCGCCGCGACCTCGGCGCGGTGCACGCGATCGAGATCGCCCACCCGGACGATCTGGACGCGCTGTTGGCGACCGGCGACTACGACGTCCTGGTGACCGACTACAAGGTGCGCTGGACCGACGGCTTGTCCGTGTTGCGCCGGTCGAAGGAGGCTCATCCGGATCGGCCGGTGGTCATGTTCACCGCGACCGGGAGCGAGGAGGTGGCCGTCGCCGCGATGAAGGCCGGCTGCGACGACTACCTGGTCAAGTCGCCACGCAACTTCGTGCGGTTGCCGATCGCGGTGCGCGCCGCCGCCGACCGCGCCGCGGCGGCGCGCCGGGCGGCCCATCTCGAGTCGCAGCTCGCGCGGTCCGAGGCGCGGTGGGAGTCGCTCGTGCGAAGCGCTCCCGACTACATCCTCACGGTCGACCGCGATCGCACGATCACGTTTCTGAACCGGCCGGCGGCGAGCCCGGTCGACCGCATCGTCGGTCGCCGCATCGACGAGGTCGGCGGCGTCGAGCCGGCGAGCGAGTTGGTGGCCGCGGTCGACGCCGCGTTCGACGGCGCGTCCACCGCCGTCGACGTGACCGCGCGTGCGCCGGACGGCCGGCAGCTCGCGTTTCACGTGCGCGTCGGCCCCGTGGCGGGACCGGCCGGCGTCGACACCGCGATGCTCGTGGCTCGCGACGTCACCGAGCAGCGCCGGATGGAGGCGGAGCTGCGCGCGGCCCAGGAGCGCGAGCGCGAGCGCATCGCAGCGGATGCGGCGTACCTCGCGACGCAGGTCGCGGAGGCTCGGAGCGAGCGGATCGTCGGCGACAGCCCGGCCATGCGCGCGCTGCTCGACCAGGTGCGGACGGTCGCACCGACCGACGCGACCGTGCTGGTGCTCGGACCGACGGGCACCGGCAAGGAGCTGATCGCCCACGAACTGCACGCGCTCAGCGGGCGGGCGGACAAGCCGCTGGTGAAGGTCAACTGCGCGGCGATCTCGGCCGGCATCGCCGAAAGCGAACTCTTCGGCCACGAAAAGGGCGCGTTCACCGGCGCGGATCGGCGGCGGCTCGGGCGGTTCGAGATCGCCGACGGCGGCACGATCTTTCTCGACGAGGTCGCCGAACTCACGCCGGACCTCCAGGTCAAGCTGCTCCGCGTGCTGCAGGAGCACGAGTTCGAGCGAGTCGGCAGCTCGACTCCCGTCCGCGTCGACGTGCGCGTGGTGGCCGCGACGAATCGCGATCTGGCCGCGATGGTCCAGGCGGGCGAGTTCCGCAGCGACCTGTACTATCGGCTCAACGTGTTTCCGCTGCGCGTGCCGCCGCTGGCAGACCGCCGCGAGGACATCCCGCTTCTGGTCGACTACCTGATCGAGAAGTTCGCCCGGCGCGTGCGCAAACCGATCGACGGTGTGACCGACGCGGCGCTCGCCCGGTTGATGCGCTATCGCTGGCCCGGCAACGTGCGCGAACTGCAGAACGTCATCGAGCGCGCCGTCATCGTCGCGCGCGGGCCGAAGATCGACGTGGCGGACATCCCGCCGCTGGACGCGGACGAGGCTCTGCCGCCCGCGCTTCGCGCGCCGGCCGCGGACGACGCCGCGCCGCGATCGCTCGACGACGTGTTGCGGCGCCACATCGAGCGCGTGCTCGCCGAGCACGACTGGGTCATCGAGGGGGAGCGCGGTGCGGCCGTGGCGCTCGGAATCAATCCGAACACGCTGCGGTCGCGGATGAAGAAGCTGGGCATTCGGCGGCCGGCTGGTCGCCGAGGATGACGGGCGAGCCGATCGGGACGACATGCGAACGGGAACGGTACTTCTGGTCGAAGACACGCCGGACGACGAGCTGCTCGCGTTGCGCGCCCTGCGCCGGGCCGAGCCGGACGTCGCCGTCGAAATCGTCCGCGACGGCCAGGAAGCGGTCGACCGACTCCTCGACGGCGACGCGTTGCCGGACGTCGCGGTGCTCGACCTCAAGCTGCCCAAGATCAGCGGGATCGACGTGATCGCGCGCGTGCGCGCCGACGCGCGGGCACGCGACGTACCGATCGTCGTGTTCAGCTCGTCGGCCGAGGCGCGCGACGTCGCCGCGTGCTACGCGGCCGGCGCCAACAGCTACGTGCAAAAGCCGGTGGACTACCGCGCGTTCGCGGACGCGCTGGTCGACATCGTGCGCTACTGGACGCGGCGCAACGTGTCCGGCGACGGCGGCTGACGGTCGACGGCGGTCGCCCGCAACCCGCGGCCGAGTCGGCGCGGTGCGGACCGACGCCGCGCGGCGGGGCGACCCGCCGGAGACCGTCGCGCGCGGCCCGCGGCGGCTGCGCGCGGCGGCACGCTTCACCGCCCGGCGCGCCGAAATATCGCGGATCCCATCGCATTTCGGAGCCCGACGGCCTATAGTGCCTCCAAGTCCTTGAAATGGCTAACCATATTGGTTGGCCCAAAGTTGGCAAGGACGGGTTGCAGTACATGGACACCACCGATTCCCCATCGCGAGAGGATGTGCTGCGGTCGCTGCTGCGGCGCATGGACCAGTCGTTGCGCCAGCTGCAGGCGGATCTCGCCGAGATTGCGCTGATGGCCGGCCTGCGGCGCGGCGACGCGGAGCGCGCGGGCAGCCGCGTGGACTTCAGCACGCTGTCGGCTCGGGAACTCGAGATCGTTCGCCATCTGCTGGCCGGCCGGCGTGTTCCGCACATCGCCCGATCCCTGGGATTGAGCCCGAACACCGTCCGCAGTCACCTGAAGTCGGTGTTCAAGAAGCTGGGCGTTCGCTCCCAGGGCGAGCTGATCGAGCTGTGCCGCGGCCCCGACCCGGTGTGAGGCCGTCGACGTCGGGTCACAGCCGGAGTTCGGCGCCGGCCACGCGCGCGAGATCGACCGTGAGGTCGTCGAGTCGGAACGCGGCGGGCGCAAACCCCGGCCAGTCCACGCCGGTGACGCGGACCAGGGCGGGCGTCGCCGGGAGGGGAACCTCGGCCGGCGGTTCGACCTCTCGCGCGCCGTCGAGCACCAGCGCCGTCCACACCGGGTCGCCGGCCGCGTCGACGACGGCGACGACGTGCAGGGCGGCACCGGCGCTCGGGGCGAACGCATAGCGGTTCCCGGCCGCCGACAGGGCGGCCGGCGGCGCGAGCCACGGCGGCAGCGCGGCGCTGGCGGCCAGATCGACGTCCCGCACCAGGGAGGACGTGTAGGGGGCGGGGGCGCCGAGACGTGGCGTCGCGAGTCCGACAAGATCGTAGCGTCCGCCCGCGAACGCCCCGGTGAGCGCGGGTGCGCGGGCCGTCGCCGCCCCGGGGCGCACAGGAGTTGTCATCGCCGCAGCGTTGACACGCGCACCGGATCTGTCGCGACAATGCGCGCGGAGGTAGCCCTATGCTTCGGACGACTGCGAGGATGTGGACGATGCGGCCGGTCGCCGGTCTGCGATCTGGCTTGGTTGCGCTGGCCGGCGCGCTGGTGTGGCTCGGCGCTGGCTGTGGGGACGGCGGCGGATCCAAGCCGGACGCCGCACCGATCTCGCTGTTCGACGCGGCCCCGCCCGACGCCGCGCCGCCGGACGCGTTCGTGTGCACGAAGACGATGTGCGGCACCGAATGCGTCGACCTCGAGACCGACCCGCGGCACTGCGGCGCGTGCGACAACGCGTGTCCGCCGGCTGCCGATTGCGCGGCGCCCGACTGCGTGTGTCCGAGCAACTTCGTGCCGGCCGCACCTGGCGCGCTGTTTTCCCAAATGAACACGGAACAAGTCGCGCCAGACATCCTCGGACTGATGGTGTTCGCGGGGACCGACGGCAACGCGCACGCGCTGATTGCGATGTTCGCGCCGGACGTCGCGACGGGCGTCGACATCGACCTGGCGTCGGCCGACGCTCCGACGATCGGCTTCGGCTACCAGGTGGACACGGCAAACTTCACGTTGCGCAGCGGGTTCCTCGCGACCAGCGGGACGCTTCGCCTCGACCACGCGTGCGCCGAAGGCGTGGCGGGGACGGTCACCGGCGCGAAGCTCGAGGAGTATGACGTGTTCTCGATGACGCCGGTGACCGACGGCTGCGCGATCGACGACGTCGACGTGACGTTCGCGATCGGCGCGGACTGCGCGCCGACGCCCGACGCGGGGCCGGCCGACGCGGGGCCGGCCGACGCGGGGCCGGCCGACGCGGGCTCGGCCGACGCGGGCTCGGCCGACGCGGGCTCGGCCGACGCGGCCGGTTTGTAGCCGCCGGCGGCGGAGGACCCGCGGCGCGCAGCCGGCGGTCACCGTGCGTCCGCCGGCCGGCGCGCGGCCGCGGCGGCCGGCTCGACGCCGCGGGCCGGGGCGCGTGTGCGTGTCGGGTCGCGGTACAATGGCCGGGATGGCAGCGATCGCGGGGCGGCGGCGCGCGATGGCGGTGGCGGCGGCGGTCGCGGCGATCGGCTGCCGCGGCGGCGACCGGCCAACGCCTCCGGGGGCGCCGCCCGATGCGTCGGCATCGCCCGCGCATGCATTGGCGTCGGCGCCGCCGGAGCCGCGGTCGCCGGCGCCCGCGCCGCCGGCGATCGCCGAGGCGGCCGTGCGCGGACTGGTCGATGCGTGGGCGCGGGCTCAAGCGGATGGCGACGCGAAGGCGCTCTCGGCGCTGTACGCCGACGGCTGTACGGGCGTCGACCGAACCGGCGGTCGGCTGGCCCGCTACTCGCGCGCCGCGTGGTTTGCCGCCCGCCCGCGCATCGCCCCCGCCGCGGCGCGCCGCGCGGTGGACGGCTTGCGCGTGACGGCCGGCGCGGTCGCGGCGGTCGCCGACTTCGCGTGGCGCGGGCCGGTCGACGCCGTACGAGTGCGGCTGGTTGCGGCTCGCCGTGGGGACGGACTCGCGATCGTGCGCGAAGAACTCGGGCCGGCCGACGTCGCCGGCGACGGTGCGGCGCCGGTGCCGGCAGACGTATTTTCGTTCGTGGTCACCGACGGCGGCGTGCCGTACGTCGTCGTCGACCGCACCGCGCCGCGCGATTGGGCCGCCGGACCGCCCGTTCTCGTGTCGCGCGCGCCGGCGCGGGCGCTGTCGGCCGCGCGGCTCGACGCGCTGCCGGCGCCGCTTCGGGCGTGGCGCGGCAAGGCCGTCGCGCTGTTTCGCCCGGCGGGCGCTCCGTGCACCGGACACGTCGACGGCCTGTACGTGTTGTCCGGCTTCGAGCCCCCGGCCGAAGCCGAAAACGCCTGGTCGACGATGGAGGATGCGGCCGTGGCAGCCGACATCGTGCGCACCGCGCCGGTCCATTGGTTGGTTGCGCGTGCACCGGAGGCATGCGCCGGCGCGCTGTGGGCGCGCGCCGACGACAAGAACCTGATTCCGCGCGCCGTGCGGTTGCCCGAAGGCGACCGGCCTGACGTCGAAGCCGCCGCGACCGAGCACTTTCGCAAGCTCGCCGGCTACCGCGCGCGCCAGCGCGCGTACCGGCGGGCAGGTCGCCGCCACCCGTGGGACGCGGCCGCCGGAGGGCCGCTGGTCGTCGTGTTCGACGACCCCAAGGTCGGCCGGACGTTTGCGGCCGTCACGGTGCGTCCGGGTCGCGAGTGCGGTGGATGGACCGGGTCGCTGTGGGCGCTGTTCCAGTTGGTCGACGGCGGCCGTCGCCCGCGGCTGGTCGCGCTCACCGACCCCCGCGAGCCGGGACCGGCGTTCGTCCCGCAGACGTTGGCCGACGTCGACCGCGACGGCGACTTCGAAGTGATCGGCCACGGCGCGCTGGCGAAGCTCGTCGGGCGGACCTACCGAACCGTCGACCGCGCCGCGCTGCCGGCGCTCGACAGTCCGTGCGCCGCGGCGTCGGTCACTCGATGACCGGCACCGACGTGGTGACCGCCGCGCCCCACCATCGCACGCTGCCGCTGTCGACGAGCGTGGCCGCGCCGGTCGCGGGGTCGAGCAGGACGAATTGGCCGTCATCGGTGAAGCCGAACACGCGGTTGCCCCAGAAGCCGACTCCCCAGATGTCCGCCACGCCGGTGTCGCCGATCACGGTTGCGGCGCCGGTCGTCGGATCGACGCGCGCCAGCAGGTCCGTGCCGGCGCCGCCTTGTTTGACCGTGGCGACGGTGCCGAACCCGGCCACCGACACGATGTCGCCGCTGGACGTGAGCTGTCCGCCGTAAAAGGCTGTTGCGCACAGCCGCTGGCTGCGGTCGCGATCTGCGGGCGATCTTCGCCGTACGTCCTTGCGCCCTTCGGTACCGTATGTGGATACGCGCCCTCGTGCGCTACGGGTGTGCGCCGAACCTCGCCTCGCATCTCGCAACCTCGCTGGCGCGCCTATACGCAACAGCCTCCCAGCGGCCGATCGGCGTGCTCGCGCCGGTGATCGGGTCGATGCGCACGAACGACCCGTCGAGCGCGGCGCCGACGAGGGTCTCGTCGCCGGTCGGACCGACCTGCTGCGCCGGAATGAACGACAGGCCGTTGAACTGCCCGTCGAGATCCGCGAGGTACCTGCACGCCGCCGTGGCTTCGTCCACGGCGTACACTTTGTCGAACGAGATGCCGATCAGGCGGCCATCTTTGTCGATGGCAATGTCGGTCATCCGGTCGGCGCCGGCGGGCCATGGAAACGGGCCGACGAGGGTCACCGCCAGCGTGTCCGGATCGACGCGGTACAGTTCCGTGGCGCTGTGCGCAAACACGGCGGCGTCTGCCGGCTGCGGCGCGGCATCGGCACGACTGAAGCCGGCGTCGGCGCGCGTACCCGCGTCGCGCAGGCCGTCGCCGCCGTCACCGATGCGCGGACCGCAGCGGACGGCCGCGGGCGCGACCGCGGCCCACCGTGCCGCGCGCCTGCCGACCGTCCCCATCCCTCCTGGCTCTCCGCGGTGCCCGTTTGGCCGTCCGCCGGTGGCGATCACGGGATCGGCGGCAACTCGTTGCACGCGCGATCGATGATCGCGAACGCCTCGTCGAGGCCGTCTTCCAAGTTCCCCTGGCACAGGTCCCACCACACGCCACGATCTTGCGCCATGAACAGGTCGGTGATCTGGCGCAACTTGACCGCCTCGTCCGCCTGGCCGTACGCGCCGTTGCACCCGCCCGGTTGGCCGCCGCCGATGCCGACGAACACGATGCGCTTCGGGTCGCCGAACTTGGTCGCCACGAGCCGATCGTAGACCTCCTGTGCCGTCGCGTTCGGCACGGGCTGCTCGTCTTCGTCGGTGATGGCGAGAACGACCAGCAGCGCCTCCGGGCGCGAGAAGCCGGCGTTGGGGCCGGTCGAGTAGGGCGGCTCGAGCGAGGCGGCGGCGGCGGACGCGGGTTGCTCGTCGTCGTTGTCGCCGGTGCAGTTGTTGCGCTTGTCGAGGTCGCCGACGCACGCGAACTCGGCGTTGAGGTTGGGCGACGAGCTGTCAATCCACACCTGTCCGCTCGAGAAGTTGCAGTCGGCGCCGGCGCTGTTGGTCGTGTGGTAGTTGGCCGGATCCGGACAGGCGTCGAGCGTGGCGACCCGGAAGTTGTCGAGTCCCATGCCGACTTGCGGCAGCCGCTGCGCGAACGCCGGGAACACGATGTCGCGGATCGCGACCAACTCCTCGGTCATGGAACCCGATGGATCCACGGCGATGATCATGTCCACGAGGCGGCAGGCCGACGGCGGCGCGGCGTCGGGACAGTGTTCCTGGCAGGCGTGGCCGCCGCCGTCCCCGGACACGCCGCCATCGCCGGTGACGTCGTCGTCGTCGCCTCCCACTTCACCGTCGCCGCACGCGCCCGCGAGCGGGACGCACACCGCGAGGATCCAGCCCAGCTTGATCAGTGCGCGCATCGAATGCCTCCCGGCTCGGCCCGTCTCGCGGACGAACACCGCCGATCATAGTACGAGTTGTGAAACGACAGGTACACGAACCCACCTGCCTGCATAGCAAGGGGCGTGCCGAGGTGAGCTCGCGCACGCGGCGGGCTCGCCGAGAGCGCGTCTACACGTAATCCAGACCACGACCGCGCCGTAGCCGCGCGCGATTTCAGCCGACCGCGGCGCGGCGAACGCGCGCGGATCCGGCGCGCGCGGCGCCGGGCGTGCCGCAGGCCGGGGCGCCCAGTGGGGCTGCCGTCGCCACCGGGGTGCGCGGGAGACCGCAGGCCGCTCGCGGACGCGCGCGGCGCGCCGCGCCCGGGGCGCGATTACACCAGCGCCAGCTCCGGCGGCGCGATCGCAAACGCCGCGTTGATGAGCCCGACGTGCGAGTAGGTCTGCGGGAAGTTGCCCCACTGCGTCCCGGTGGCCGGATCGATGTCCTCCGACAGCAGGCCGACGTGGTTGGCGTGGTCGACGAGCGCCTCGAACACGGCGCGCGCCTCGTCGCGTCGACCGACGCGGGCGAGCGCCTCGGCGTACCAGAAGCCGCACGCGGTGAACGCCGCGTGCGTCTCGCCGATGCCGTCGTGGTGGCGATATCGGTACAGCAGGTGGGGGCGCGCGGCGAGGCGTGCGGCGGTGTTGCGGACGTGGGGATCGGCGTGCGGATGGTCGCGGCCGAGCAGGCCGACGTTGACCATCATCATCAGCGACGCGTCCGCCTCGTCGCTGTCGACGGCGTCCGCGTAGTAGCCGCGGTCGTCGCGCCAACAGCGCTGGTCGATGAGGTCCGCGGCGCGCTCGGCGACGCGGCGCGCCCGCCGGAGCAAATCGTCGTCGCGGTAGCGCGCCGCGACGCGGGCCGCCGCACGGCCGCCGGTCCAGTGCATCAGCAACGAAAACGTGTGCAGCCGCTCGCGATCGCGCTTTTCCCACGGGCCGACGTCGGGCTGGTCGATCGTGCGTTCGATGCCAGCCAAGAGCCGCGACAACAGCGCCGATGCGTCGCCGCCGGCGGAGTCGCGAAACCGCATGTCGAGAAACAGCGGTGCGATGGCGGCGATCATCTCGCCGTAGACGTCGTGCTGGCGTTGCGCGTACGCGGCGTTTCCGATCCGCACCGGCCCGCCGCCCGCCGCGCCAGCGAGGTGGTCGAGGACCACCTCGTCGAGCGTGCGCTCGCCGGCAATGCCGTAGACCGGCTGCAGCGCGCCGTCGCTCTCCTCGGCGATGTTGGCGAGGTAGCGGACGAACCGCTCCATCTCCTCGAACTGGCCGAGGCGGCGCAGCGCGCCGAGGGTGAAGCATGCATCGCGCAACCAGCAGTAGCGGTAGTCCCAGGTGCGGCCCGAGTTCGGGTACTCGGGCAAGCTCGTCGTCGTCGCCGCGGTGATCGCGCCGGTGTCCTCAAACTGGTGTAGCTTCAACGCGAGGGCGGACCGGATGACTTCGGCGTGGTAGTCGTCGGGCAGCACGCCGTGTTTGACCCACGTCTGCCAGTAGCGCACGGTGCGGTGATAGAACACCTCGCACGTCTCGGTCAGCGGCGCCTCGAGCGGTTGGCCCCACGTGAGCACCAAGTAGACATCGTCCGAGAGCACGAACGGTCGGCCCTCGTTGACGAAGTGGAGCGACGCGTTCGTCGTGAGCCGCAGGTGGGCGTCCGGCAGTTGATAGCGGATGTGGTTGCTCGCCGGCTGCGGTGTCGGAACCACGCGGCCGTAGTCGTAGACCGGCCGGCACACGACCCGCACCACGGGCCGGCCGGACAGCCGGCGGATGCGCCGCACGAGCATCGTCGGCTTGTAGAACCGCTCGTACTCGCGGAAGCGCGGCGCGAAGTCGAGTACCTCGAAGTCGCCGGACGCGGTGCGAAAGTACGTCTTGACCACGTTGGTGTTCGGCAGATACTCCTGCGCGGTCGAGAACGCGCCGTCGCGCGGCGCGACGGAGAATTCGCCCCCGCGCTCGCGATCGAGCAGTCCGCCGAACACGAAGCTCGAGTCGAACCGCGGCCAGCACAGCCACTGCACGCGGGCGCGGTCGTCGATCAGCGCCTGATAGCCGCAATTGCCGATGAGACAGAGGTTCACGGAGGCGGCAGAGTATGACATAAGCGAGCCATGGCGGACTCGAGACTCCTCGTCGCGTCCGTGCGGTTGCCCGTGTCGCTCCACCGCCGCGACCACGCGTGGGCCGTCGCTCCGAGCCCCGGCGGGCTCGCGACGGCGCTCCGATCGGTCGCCGAGCGCCGCGCGTTCACCTGGCTCGGCTGGCCGGGCGCGCACGTGCCACCGGCCGAGCGTGACGCGGTGCGCGCTCGACTCGCCACCGCGGGCGCGGTGCCTATCTTTCTGGGCAAACGCGAGTTTGCGGGCTTCTACGAGCAGTTCAGCAACCGGCTGATCTGGCCGCTGTTTCACAACCTGCCCGAGCGCCTGCACTACGACCGAGCCGCGTGGCGCCACTACCGCCAGGTCAACGCGCGCTTCGCCGACGCGATCGCCGAGCAGGCACGGCCCGGGGACACGATCTGGGTACACGATTACCAACTCGCGCTGGTGCCGCAGATGCTGCGGGAGCGCAAGGTCGCGGGGCCGATCGGGTTCTTCTTGCACATCCCGTTTCCGTCGGCGGAGACGTACCGCACGCTGCCCGTGCGCGAGGAGGTACTGCGCGGCATGCTCGGAGCCGACCTCGTCGGGTTCCACACCTACGAGTACGTGAGCCACTTTCGGAGCGCGTGTTTGCGCGTTCTCGGCGTCGACTCGGAGCCGGAGACGGTGTACTTGCCGTCGCACTCGGCCCAACTCGGCGTGTTGCCCATCGGCATCGACCCGGACGAGATCGCGCGCCTGCGCGACACCGACGAGGCGCGCGAAGAGTTGGAACGCCTGCGGCGCCGGTTCGCCGGCAAGAAGCTCGTCGTAGGCGTCGACCGCCTCGACTATACCAAGGGCATTCCGCAGAAGCTCCTCGCGTTCGAGGAGCTGCTCGCCGCCAACCCGCGGCTGCGCGGCAAAGTCGTGCTGATCCAGGTGGCGGCGCCGTCGCGGACCGGAGTTGCCGAGTACCAGGAGCTCAAGCGCGAGGTGGACGAACTCGTCGGTCGGATCAATGGCCGGTTCGGAGCGACCGACGACGTGCCCGTCGTATACATCAATCGAAACTTGTCGCGCGCGCGGCTCACGGCGCTGTACCGCGCGGCGGACGTCGCGCTGGTCACGCCGGTCCGCGACGGGATGAATCTGGTGTGCCTCGAGTACGTCGCCGCGCGCGGCGACGATCCCGGCGAACTGGTGCTCAGCGAGTTCGCGGGCGCGGCGGCCTGCCTGTCCGGCGCGCGCCTCGTCAACCCGCACAACCCGGAGCACGTGGCCGAGGTGCTCGCGGCCGCGCTCGACGCGGTGCCGGACCGGACGGCGTTCGAGCACATGACGGAGTTCGTGTACACGAATACGTCGGCGGCGTGGGCCGAGCGGTTCCTGCGCCGCCTGGAGGCGCGCTACGAAGAACTGCACGCGGGCGTCCAGCGCCTCGACGTCGCCAAGCTGGATGCGCGGTCGACCGACACGCGCGGGCACCGCCCGCTGGTCCTGCTCGACTACGACGGCACACTACAACCGCACGCGAGCGTGCCGTCGGCCGCCGCACCGACCCGGCGCGTGCGCGACACGCTCGCCGCGCTGGCCGAGCTGGCGACCGTGTACGTCGTGAGCGGCCGGCCCGCCGACGTGCTCGACGCGTGGCTCGGCGATCTGCCGATCGGGCTGGTGTGCGAACACGGCCTCAACGTGCGGCCGCCGGGCGGCCGATGGCCGGAGGTGCCGCACATCGACCGGGACGTGCTCGAGTCGGTCGTACGGCCGGTGTTGCGCGACTTCGTCGACCGGACCCCCGGCAGCAAGATCGAGGACAAGCGCGCGTCGCTGGCGTGGCACTACCGGGCCGCCGACCCGAAGCTCGGCGCGTGGCGCGCGCACGAACTGCTCGCGCTGCTCGAGGAGCGGCTGCGCGGCGAGGAGTTTTCCGTGCTGGTCGGTTCGCGCGTCGTGGAGATCCGCCACCGCGAGATCAGCAAGGGGCGCGTGGCCGCGCGGTTGCTCGACGGCGTGGCGCGCGAGGCGTTGGTCGTGTGCGCGGGCAACGATCGGACCGACGAGGAGATGTTCGATGCCGTGCTGCGGTCGGGCCACGAGCGCGTCATCGTGTGCCACGTCGAGGGGCGCAACACGATCGCGCCGTACTTCGTCGAGACGCCGGCCGAGCTGCTCGACCAGCTGGGGGTGTTGATCGACCGCTGGCGCGCCGAGCGCGGAGAGGGCGTCGGGCGCGGCGCCGCGGCTCCGTGACCGCGCGCCCGCGAGCGCGCGCCGCGCCGCGGCCGTGGTAGGGTCGGCGGCGTGCAGACGGAGACGTCTGGCGCGTGGTACCGGCGCCTTCACAACCAGGTGTTGCTCGCGATGGTGCTCGGCGCGGCGGTCGGGCTCGCGGGTGGCCCTGCCGCGGCGGACAAGGTCGGCTGGCTCGGCACGGTGTTCGTCCAGCTGCTCAAGATGGTCATCGTGCCGCTCGTGTTCTTCTCGGTCGCGACCGGCGTCGCATCCGTCGGCACCGGCCGCGACCTCGGCCGGCTGGGCTTGAAGACCCTGGCCTACTACGTGACCACGAGCCTGGCGGCCATTTTCGTCGGCCAACTGCTCGTCAACGCGATCCGGCCGGGCGTCGGCGCGTCGTTCGAGGGGCTCGCGTCGAAGACGGTACCGCAGGTCGCGCAGCCCGCGGGCGCCGGCCAGTTCGCGCTCGACCTGCTGCTTCGGTTCATTCCGAAAAATCCGATCGAGGCGTTCGCCGGCGGCGAGATGCTCGGCATCATCGGCTTCGCGATCTTCGTCGGCGTCGCGATCTCGCACAGTCCCATCCAGGTCCGCGACCGCGCGAAGACGGCGTTCGACGCCGCGTTCGAGGTCATGATGACCCTCACCGGGTTCGCGATCAAGGTGCTGCCGCTGGGCGTGTTCGGCCTCATCGCCGTGGCGGCGACGTCGGCCGACGCGGCCACCGTGCGCGCTCTCGTCAAGTACGTCGTGACGATCGCGCTCGGGTTGGCGATTCACGCCGGCGTCACGCTGCCGCTGTTGTTGATCGTGCTCGGGCGCGTGAGCCCGCGGGCGCACGCGCGCGCGATGCGCGACGCGTTGCTCACCGCGTTTTCGACGAGCAGCTCGGCGGCCACGATGCCGGTGACACTCGACGGCGTCGAGCGCCGCGCGGGCGTGAGCAAGCGCGTCGCCAACTTCGTCATCCCGGTGGGCGCGACCGTGAACATGGACGGCACGGCCCTGTACGAGTGCGTCGGCGTGATCTTCATCGCGCAGGCGCTCGGCTTCGACCTCAGCGCGGCGCAGCAGGCGACGATCGTCGTCACGGCGCTGGCGGCGTCGATCGGCGCCGCCGGCATCCCGTCGGCCGGGCTGGTGATGATCTTCATCGTCCTCGAGGCGGTCGGCCTCGCGGGCGAGGCGGCGACGGTCATCGTCGGGGTGATGCTCGCGATCGACCGCCCGCTCGACATGATGCGGACGGCGGTCAACATCTGGTCCGACTCGTGCGGGGCCGTGATCGTCGCGCGCTCGGAGGGCGAGGAGCTGCCGGCGCTGGCGCGGCCGCGGCCGGCGGTGCGGTGACCGCCGGCGGCCGCGGGCGGCCCGCCGCGGGCAAGTGGCCCGGGCCGGCGTGCAGCGCTTGACGGCGAGCACGATTTTCCGCAGACTGCCCCGGCCATGGCTACCCGACGTTCGAAGCGAAGCCTGCGAAACCGGCCGAAGTTCAAGCAAGAGCGGTCGCTCAAGAACCGACGCAAGAAGGCGCGCAAGGCCGCGCAGTACGCGCGCAACCGCAAGCGCTCGAAGGCCAAGCGACAAAAGCGCACCGGCCGCAAGCGCATCGGCGTGTAGCGGCGTCGCGCGCGGGCGGCCTACCCGCTGAACTGCACGTCGGCGCCGCGTATCTGCTTGACCAGCGCCGTTCGCAACACGGGCGACACGCGCCTGAGTTCGTCGACGAACGCGCGCATTTCGGGGCTCACGTGCTGGAACTCGATGCCGACGCCGCGCCCGCTGGTCCACGCGACCCGGCCGGACGCGGTCGCGGTTCGGCCCGCGCGCACCTCGAGCGTGACGCGAGCGGCGCCGGCGGCCGGCACGTCGTCGATGCGCTTGACGCGGAGGCCGCCGGGCGACAGATCGACAATCTCGCCGCGTCCGGTCGCGCCCTCCGCGCGCAGCGTCGCCGCGACGTGCAGCGGGAACCGCTCGTGCCGGCGACGATCCGCGGGCATGGCGCCGGAGGATAGCGGACGCGCGCCGGTCAGGCGAGCTTCGGCCGCCAGCCGGCGAGCGCCTTTTCGACGAACATCAGCCGGTCGACGCCCCAAAACAGATGATCGCCGTCGTCCGCGCTCACGATGAACGTCGGCGCGCCGAATATGCCGAGGGCGACCGCCTGTTCGCCGTTGGCGATGAGCTGTTGCTTGATGGCGGGGTCGCGGGTGCGCTCGAACATGTGCTGCGGATCGAAGCCGTGGCGCTCGAGGACCGCCGTCAGCGTGGCCTCGTCGTTGAGGTCGCCGTCGTCGACCCACAGCGCGCGAAACAGATCCTTCGACAGCGGCGCGATGCGGTCGCCGGCCGCGAGGGCGAGGCGCAGCGCGGTGATCGTGCGCATGGGGAAACGGGACGCGAAGCGGAACGGCACGCCGAGGTGGTCGGCCCACATGTGTAGGTCGCGCGCCATCCAGGCGCGCTTGGGCTCGGGCATGGACAGAATTGGCACGTCGGGAGTGCCGATCGCCTTGAACAAGCCGCCGAGCAAGAACGGCCGCCACTCGAGGGTGACGCCGGCGCGGTCGGCGACGGCTTCGACCTGCGTCGATGCCAGGTAGGTCCACGGGCTCGAAAAGTCGTACCAGAATTGCAGAGTCGTCATCGGGGTCTCCATCCGGCCAGCGCCCGCTCGACGAACGGCAGGCGGTCCTGGCCCCAGAACATTATTGGCTCGTCGTCGCCGACGAACATCGTCGGAGCGCCGAACACGCCGCGGCGCACCGCCTCGTCGGTCCGGCGCCGCAGTTCGGTCTTGATCGCGGGGTCGTCGTTGGCGGCGAGTGCGCGGTCGATATCGGCGTCCGCGGCGCCGGCGTCGCGCAGCGCGGCCGCGATCGTGGCCGGATCGTCGAACGCCCGGCCGTCGACCCAGTACGCGCGGTACAGCGCGTGGATCGCCGCGGGCCACGCCGGCTGCGGCAGCGCGAGCAGCGCGCGCAGCGCCCGCACGGTGCGCATCGGGTGGCCGGCCGGTACGCGCAGGTCGACGCCGAAATGGTCGGCCCAGCGCAGCATGTCCAGAGCGTTGTAGCGGGCCTTGGCCGCGGGCATGTGCGCGGCGGGAACCTGCGGCGCCGACAGCGCGCGGAACACGCCGCCGAGCAGCATCGGCTGCCACACCAGCTCCGCGCCGGCGCGCGCCGCGATCGACTCGATCTGGGTGCTGCCCAGGTACGCATAGGGGCAGGAAAAGTCGAACCAGTATTCGAGCCGCACCGCCGCGTCGTACCGCATCCGACGAGAACCGGCAACCGGCGATGGTCGCGCTCGACCGCGCGCCCGGCGGGCGATCCACCGGCGTGCTACAGTCCTGGCGATGAGCAGCTCGCACCGCCGGCTCACGTCGTTCAGCCACGGCGCTGGTTGAGCGTGCAAGATCCCCAAGGAGGACCTCGGGAAGGCCCTGAGCTTTCTGCCGCCGCTGCCGGACGCGCTTCGCGAACGCATCGTCGTGGGCACCGATTCGCACGACGACGCCGCGGTCTACGCGCTCGACCGGCACACCGGCATCGTCGCGACCGTCGACGTGTTCACCCCCATCGTCGACGACCCGCGCGACTTCGGCCGCATCGCCGCCGCGAACTCGCTGTCGGACGTCTACGCGATGGGCGGCGAGCCTCTGTTCGCGCTGTCGGTCGTCGGGTTCCCGATTCGCGAGCTGCCGGTGGACGAGCTCGGCGCGATGCTCGCGGGCTCGGCCGAAGTCGCGGCCGAGGCGGGAATCGCGATCGTCGGCGGGCACTCGATCGACGACCCGGAGCCGAAGCTCGGGCTGTGCGTCATCGGCCGGGTCGCGCTCGCGCGCGTCGTGCGCAACGACGCCGGCCGGCCGGGCGACGCGCTCGTGCTCACCAAGCCGATCGGCACGGGCATCATCACGACCGCGATCAAGCGCGGCGCGGCAGACGCCGACGTGGCCGCGGGCGCGGTGGCCGCGATGACCGCGCTCAACCGCGCGGCCGGCGAGGCGATGGTCGCCGCCGGGGCGGTCGCGGGTACCGACATCACCGGGTTCGGCCTGCTCGGCCACCTGCACGAGCTGGCGCACGGATCCGGCGTGGCGGCCGAGATCTCGGCCGGCGCGGTGCCGCTGTTGCCCGGAGCGCGCGCATTGGCCGAAGCGGGGATCGTTCCGGGCGGCACGCGCCGCAACCTCGACTATTTCGGCCGCTGGGTCGAATTCGACGACGCGGTGGACGCCACTGGGCGGCTGTTGCTGGCCGACGCCCAGACGTCCGGCGGCCTGCTGATCGCGATCGCGGCCGACCGGGCGGACGCTCTGTGCGCCGGCCTCGCCGAGCGTGGCGTGCAGGCGGCGGCAATCGGCTACTTGGTCGCCGGCGAAGCGGGACACATCGCGGTCCGCGCCTGACCCGGGTTGCGAAAGTCTTTTTGGATTTCAACTAGTTGAAACTCGACCTTTGACACCGCCGCGCGCCGGCGAAAAAATAAGAGAGACCGTGGCCAAGCTCGTCGAAGGGTTCAAAGACGGCAAGCCTGAGCTCGGACGCCGGACGTTCCTCGTACCGGAGACGAACGCCGAGGTACTGGCGCTGCTGTACCACGAGCAGACCGGGATCGTCGGCGGCCTGCCGGTGGGGCCGGTGACGACCGATCCGCTCGGTGCGTACGGCATCCGCATGTATCCCGACCAGGATCCGCAAGTCCTCGAAGAGACTCGCCGTTATTTCGAAAAACTGGCGGAGCGCTTCACCAACGAACTGCCGAAGGCGTAACCTTCGCGGCACCGGTGCTTGCGCATGCGCGGAACCGCGGGCCCGCGCGGTCCGCTGCGTCGGGATGCCGTATCCCGGGCGCGTGGGGCGCGTTCGCGGCCGCCGCGGCCGCCGTGCTAGGCGGATGTCCACGCCCGCCGGCCGGGCCGCCGCCCGGCTGCGGCAAGGACACGGACTGCCGTTTCGACCGGATTTGTGTCGACGGCGCGTGCCAGGACCGGCCGCCGTCGCCGCCGCCCGACGCGGCTCCGCCGCCCCCCGACGCGAGGACGCCGGGGCCGCCGCCGTTCGCCATGTACCTCGGCGACGCCCAGCACACCGGCCGCACGGCCGGACCCGCGCCGCCGCACGCACCCGCCGAGAAGTGGGCGTACAAGGTCGGCGCGCCGATCGCCGGCTCGCCGACGGTGGGCCCGGACGGGACGATCTACTTCACGTCGCACGACGGCTTCCTCCGCGCGCTCACCCCCGACGGCGCGCTCCGGTGGGAGTTCGCGACCGGCGATCGCATCTGGAGCACGCCCGCCGTCGCCGAGGACGGCACGGTCTACACCGGGTCGGACGACGACCACTTGTACGCGGTCGACGGGGCGACCGGCGCCCTGCGCTGGAAGCTGCGCCTCGGTGCGTGCGATCCGCCGATCGGCATCGGCCCCGAGGGGGTGCGCTGCGACGTCGACGGCGGTCCCACGATCGGGCCGGACGGGACGATCTACACCGGCGGCGACGGCGTCTACGCCGTGTGGCCGGACGGGACCCTGCGGTGGAAGTTCGCCACGCCCGAGCACGTATCGACCGCGCCGGCGCTCGCGCCCGACGGAACCGTGTACGCCGGCTGCCAGGACGACGCGGTCTACGCGATCGCGCCGGACGGCACGCGCAAGTGGGCGTTTCGCACCCGGGGCGACGTCGAGTCGTCGCCTGCGGTCGGCCCGGACGGCACCGTCTACGTCGGCAGCGACGACAACGGCGTCTACGCGATCGGTCCGGACGGCGCGCTGAAATGGAAGCTGGTGACGCGCGACGACGTGCGCGGATCGCCGGCGATCGGGGCCGACGGTCGCATCTACATCGGGTCGTACGACCGCTCGCTGTACGCGATCGAGCCGACCGGCGCCGTCGCGTGGACGTTCGAGGCGGCGGACCGGATTCACGGTTCGCCCGTGGTCGCGGCCGACGGTGCCATTTTGTTCGGCTCGCAGGACGACCACCTGTACGCGGTCGAACCGGACGGGCGGCTGCGCTGGTTCATCGCGTTCGACGGGGATGTCGACACGTCGCCGGCGATTTCGGCCGCCGGCGTGCTATACGCGGCCAGCGACGACCAGACCGTTCGCGCGTTTCAGTGACGATTCATGGCTTTCAATCGAGATGATGTCCTGTCTTCCCTCCGCGGCGCGGGTCCGATGCGCATGGCCGATCTCGCGACCGCCCTGCGGGTGCGCAAGTCCCAGGTGCCGCGGCTGCGCAAACTCGTCGCGGCGCTCGTCGACGAGGGCGTGGTGGTCAAGCCGTCGCGGATGACGTACGCCGTGGCCGACGAGCCACGCCCGCGCCGGAAGGACGCGGCGGAGCCGCTCGCGGTCGGGCGCATTCGCGTTCACCCGGCCGGTTACGGGTTCGTCGAGCGCGACGACCATCTCGACGACATCTTCATTCCCGCCAAGTATCGCGGCGCGGCGCTCGACGGCGACCGCGTGAGCGTCTACACGTGGGATGGGTACAAGGGGACCGAGGGGCGGGTCGAGGAGGTGCTCGCGCGCGGTCGCGCGAAGCTCACCGGAGTCGTGCGGCGCGCCGGCCGTTCGTTCGTGCTCGACCCGGACGACCCGCGCGTGGCGTCGTCGACCGACGCGCACGTGGCGATCGAAGACCTCGGGCCCGCGCGGCCGGGCGACTGCGTGCTCGCCGAGATCACCGAGTACCCGCGACAGCGGCGCGGCGGCATGACGGTCCGCGTGCTGCGGGTGCTGGGAGAGCCGGGCGACCCGCGCACCGAGGTCGCCAAGATCGTCGCGTGCGCGGACATCCCGGACGAGTTTCCCGACGACGCAAAGGCGCAGGCCGCACGCACGCCGCAAGCGCTGCGCAAGATCGACCTCGCGGACCGCATCGATCTGCGCGATCGGGAATTTTTGACGATCGACCCGGAGACGGCGCGCGATTTCGACGACGCGATCTGTATCGAGCGCAACCCCGGCGGTGGTTGGCGCGTTTGGGTGGCGGTGGCCGACGTGTCGCACTACGTGCGGCCGGACGACGCGCTCGACCGCGAGGCGCAGATCCGCGGCGTGTCGGTCTACTTTCCGGACCGGGCGATCCCGATGCTGCCGCCGGAACTGTCGAGCGGGATCTGCTCGCTGAATCCCGGCGTCGACCGCTGCGCGATGGTGGTGCGCATCGACTACGACGACGACGCGACCGTGCGGGACACCGGGTTCGCGGCGGCCGTGATCCGGTCGCGTGCGCGCCTGGATTATCCCGGCGTCGGCGCGGCGCTGTCGGGCGACTTTCGCGGTCGCATCGCCGCCTACCGAAAGTGGGTCGCGGCGCTGCGGGACATGGACGCGCTCGCCCAGCGGCTCCGCCGCCGCCGTATGGCGCGCGGCGCACTCGAACTCGAGCTGCCCGAGCCGAAGGTCATCCTCGACGAGGACGATCCGCTGCTGGTCCGCGACGTCGCGCGCGCCAAGAGCGTCCCGTCGGAGCGGCGGGCCTACGAACTGGTCGAGGAGTTCATGCTCGCGGCCAACGAGGCGGTCGGCGAGTATTTTGCCCGGCGCAAGCTGCCGACGATCTGGCGAGTGCACGCGCCCCCGGCCGAGACCAAGTTGGCCGAGCTGGCGGCCGTGTTGGAGGGGTTCGGCATCTACGTCGACGAGGAGGAGGCGCAGTCGCCGCGCGGGCTCAAGCGCGTGATCGACGCGGTCCGCGGCCACCCGGCCGAGAGT
Organism: Deltaproteobacteria bacterium; assembly: GCA_003696105.1. Taxonomy (NCBI): domain Bacteria; kingdom Pseudomonadati; phylum Myxococcota; class Myxococcia; species Deltaproteobacteria bacterium. The sequence continues at coordinate 24,032 of RFGE01000219.1, forward strand.
TCGCTCATGTTCCTCGTCCTGCGGTCGCTCACTCAGGCCGTGTACACGACGGACAACATCGGCCACTTCGGCCTCGCATCGGACGCGTACCTGCACTTCACGTCGCCGATTCGGCGGTATCCGGATGTCATCGTCCATCGGCTGCTCAAGTACCACCTGCACCGCGAGGGCCAGGCCAGCGGCGGTGGTGGGGCGTTCCGGCCGCCGCCGGTCGAGGAGTTGGAGCAGATCGCGGCCGCCTGCTCCGGCTACGAGCGGCGCGCGATGGAGGCCGAGCGCGAGGTCGTCGACATGTACGAGGCCTATCTGATGCGCGATCGGGTCGGCGAGACCTTCGTCGCGACGATCGTCGCCGTGACCCACTTCGGCGTGTTCGTGCGCCTCGACGAGCCGTTCGTCGAGGGGTTGATCAAGTTGGAGAACCTCGGCGACGACTTCTTCGAACACGATCCGCTGCACATGACGCTCACGGGGCGCAAGACCGGCGCCCGGTTTCGCATCGGCGACGCCGTGCGGGTCGAACTGATCGAGGCGTCGGTGCAGCGCCGCCAGATCGACTTCCGCCTCGCGGCCACCACGCCGGCTGGGCCGGGCGGCAGCCGCACGCCCCGACGGCGCGACGACCGCGGCCGAGGGCGCCGCGGGGCGGACAGCGGCAGCCGGCGCAAGCGGAAGGCCGCCGAGGGACGCGACACGGGGCGCGGGGGGCGCGGCCGCCGCAGGTCGACGAAGGGCCGGCGGTAACGGTCTCCGGCCTACGCGCCCGCTGGCGGGACGTCCGCGGCACGGCGCAACAGGCGTTCGAGGGCGGCGACGAGCCGCTTGCGCGTGACCGGCTTCGGGATGAACCGGGCGGCGCCGAGCTGCTTGGCGCGCTCGCGATTGGGCCGCGTCGTGCGCGACGAGATCACGATGGCGGGCAGCTGCGCGAGGTGCGGGTGGCGGCGCATGGCCTCCAGCAGCCCGAACCCGTCGAGTCGGGGCATCTCGATGTCGGTGACGAGCGCCGCGTAGCGCGTCTGCCGCAGCATGGTGAGCGCGCGTTCGCCGTCCTCGGCGACGTCGACTACGTAGCCGGCGCCGGCCAGCATGCGGCTGACCGCCTCGCGGACGGAGCGCGAGTCGTCGGCTACGAGAACGCGCGGCGGCGGCACATCCGGCGCGGGCGGGTGCGGGTGGCGGTCCGCCGGCAGATCGATCGGCGCGTCTGGATGCGCGAGCTGCACCAGGGCGGCGGTGTCGATGATGAGCTGCACCTTGCCGGAACCGCTGATCGTGCCGCCGGCGTACAGCGGCAGATCGGACAGCAGCGGGCCGAGGCTCTTGACGATGATCTCCCGCGGGCCGATCACGCGATCGCACGTGACCGCGAGGCGCTTGCCGGCGTAGTCGACGACGACCGCCGGGACGCGGCGGGCGTCGGCCGGCGCCGGCGCGCCCAGCACGGCCTGCAGGACGACCAGCGGCACGCTGCCATCGGCCAGCCGAAGGCGGTCGGGCATCGCCGGCGACGACGCCTCGATCCACACGGTGTCGAGCACGTGCACGTTCGGGATGGCGTACACGTGGCCGGCGATTTTGAACAGCAGCGCCTGGCTCACGGCGGCGGTGACGGGCAGCCGCAGGGAGAACGTCGTGCCGGCGCCGCGCGTCGATTCGACGGTGATGTCGCCGCCGAGCCGAGCGATGGTTTCGCGCACCGAGTCGAGGCCGACCCCGCGGCCGGCGAGCGCATCCGTCTCGTCTCGCGTCGACACGCCGGGCTCGAACATCGCCCGCAACACCTCCGCCTCGGTCGCGCGCCGAGCGCGCTGGGGCGTCCACAGGCCCAGCGCGACGAACCGCTCGCGCAATGCATCCGGGTCGATCCCGGCGCCGTCGTCCGCGATGTCGATCCACACCGCGTCGGCCTGGTGGCGCGCGCGCAGCGAGATGCGTCCGACGGGAGGCTTGCCGGCGGCGATGCGCTGTTCTGCCGGTTCGATGCCGTGGGCGACCGCGTTGCGCAGGATTTGCAAGATCGGTGCGAAGACCTGGTCCGCGACGAGCTTGTCGAACTCCGTGTCGTCGCCCGACGTGTCGACCTCGATCCGCTTGCCGGCTTCGCGCGCGATTTCGCGCAGCGATACGCTCAGCCGCTCGAACAGCACGCGCGCCGACGCCATGCGGACAGCCGACAGGCCCGACTGCAGCGCACCGGCCGTCTCGCCCAGCGCCGCCGCATCGTCCGCGAGCGCCGACGTCGACCGGGCGAGCGCGGCGACGTGCGCGGCGAGCCGCTCTTCGATGTCCGCGAGGGCCGCTGCATCGTCGCCGAGCCGCTCGCCGAGGGCGCCGGCGACGTCGCGCAGCGTGCGTCGGGTCGCGTCGAGTTCGCGCACCGCGCGGCGTAGATCGCCGATCCGCCGGTCGATGCGCGTGCGGTCGAACGTCAGTTCGCCGACGCTGTCCATCAGCCGGTCGATGCGAGCGGCGTCGATGCGGAGCACGCGGGTCGTGTCCCGCCGGCGCCGGCCGGCGACCGATCCGTCGGCCGGTGCGTCGGCGGCGTCGGTGGGGATCGCGATCGCTCCGCTGTCGGAGGCGGCCAGCGCCGGCTCCGGCGCCGCGTCGCCCGGCGAAGGCGCCACCGCCGACGGCCGATCGGTGGGTTCGCGCGCGCGATCCGGCGGTGCGGCACGGCGCGCCGCCGCGCCGGCCGGCTCGCGGTTTTGCGCGCCGGCCGGTGTGCCTTCCCGCCGGCTCGGCGGTGTCTGCGCCCGTGTCGCGGCTGGCTCGCGCCGTGCGGCGAGCGCGGCGAGCGCCGCCATTTGCTGGCGCATGCGCGCGATCCGGTCGGCTGCCGCCTCCGGTGCGTCGGCGTCGTCGACGACCGCGCGCAGCGTGTCGACGATCTCGATGAGCGCATCGGCCGTCGCGGCAGACCAGCCGATGGTTCCCGATCGCAGCCGCGCAAACAGGCTCTCGAGTTCATGGGCGCACGCGGCGACGTCCGCCAGCCCTACCGTGGCGGCGCTGCCCTTGAGCGTGTGGGTCGTGCGCATCATTTCCTGCAGCGCGGCGCGGTCGAGTTCGGCGCGGCTCGCGTGCAACAGTCGTCGTGTGATCCCCTCCAACTCGTCGTGCGCCTCGTCGCGAAAGAAGCTGCGCAGCATGCGCGCCTCGTCCGCGTCGAACCCACTGTCGTCGCGGTCGTGACTCACGTGAGCCCTCTGCGGGCGAGCGCGGCGGCGGCGGCGGCGACGTCGGACAACAGCGCCGGCGGATCGAGCAGCGGGATCGCATCTCCGCCCGCCGGGTCGGCCAGGCCGACGCCATCGTCGGTCTCGCGCAGCGTGGCGACCAATTGGACGCTGTCGATCGGGACCGCAGCGCGAGCATCTTCGACTTCGACGAGCACCGCCGACTCACCGGCGTGCGGCGCCGGCCGCTCGCCGAAATGCGGCAGTCGCAAGACGGGAACGATCGCGCCGCGTACGTTGACGACTCCGGCGACCGCGTCCGGCGCGCGCGGGACGGGGGTAACGTGGCCGAGCGACGTCACCTCGCGCACCCACCGCAACTCGATCGCGTAGCGGTGGCCGCCAATCGCGACGACGATGACGTTTCGCATCCGGTCCGGTTATACCGCGACCGGCATGACGCGGCGGCGGATCAGTTTGATCGACAGCAGCCGGTACAGCATTTTCGAGACCTCGAACGAGCCCATTCGCGACGCCCGGATGATCTCCTTGACCGTGTTCTTGCCGTTGACGAGTTCGAGCACGGCGAGTTCCTCGCGCGTGAGCCTGCCGCGGCCCATTTGCGCGACGGCGTCCTCGTTGCGAAGGAACACCGTGTCGAAGTCGTCGATCTCGCGCTCGATGAGGTGCCACTCGTCGACGCGGCGGAACCCTTCCATGAGGATGCCCTCGACGTCGAGACCGAGCGCGGCCTCGACCGCCTGCGCCGGCATGTCGCGGGTCGCTCGGAACCGGAACGTCCCATGGTTCCAGCGCAGCACTTCGTAGATCAGCTCGGTCGTCTGCTTGCGCAATGCGACCGTGAGGTCGTCTGCGCTCAGGTAGCCGAGCTGGACGAGTTGGCTGCCGATGAGTTTGCTGCCGGGCGCGCGCGCTTCGAGGAAGCCCTCGAAGTCCTCTCGCTTCATCAGATCGGCCTCGAGGATGAAGCGGCCGAGCAGGAACTCCTCCGGAACACCCTCCGCGATCGCGAGGTCGACCGCGCCGTTGCGGAAGTAGATTTCGACGGTCTCTCCCGCGCGGCTCACGTACAGAACGCCCGACTGCCGCTGTGCGTCGAGCAGCTGCAGCACTTCGGCGATCGGCACGACCTGCAGGTTGCCGGACAGCACCCATTCGTCGGCGGACGCGTCGAACAGCGCGCGCGCCGGCGCGAGGAGGTCGCGCAGTGTCTCGTCGTCGAGCGCCGATCGCGCGGCGTCTTCGATGGCGTCGGCGTCGGTCGGCACGTAGCTGTCGCGCGCGTCGTCGTCGTCGCGCGCCGCATCGGCCAGAGAGAACAGCGCGGCGATGCGCGCGCCGACGGTCTCCGCAATCGCATCGCGAATTGTCGCGAGTGCTTCGCGCCGCTGCGCGATGTCGAGGTCGTCGTCTTCGGGGGAGCGGTCGCCGCGAAGCAGCGGCTCGGGCCGGTCGTCCGCCTCGCCGGTCCGGCGACCGAACTTGTCGATCGTGTGCTGCACCACCGCCGTGATCGCCTCGGGCGAAAACGGTTTGGTGATGTAATCGACGATGCCCATCACCTTGACGAACCGTTCGCCGACCTGGTCGCCCTTGGCGCTCATCAGCACCACGGGCACGTGGCGGAGTTGCTCGTCGGCCGACAGTGCGCGACACACCTGGTAGCCGTTCATCCGCGGCATCACGAAGTCCAGCAGGATGCAATCGGGGCGGTGCTCGCGCGCGGCGGCCAATCCGGCCTCGCCGTCGGGCGCGGTTTCCACCCGGAACCCGGCCTTGGTCAGGACGAGTTGAACGACCTTGAGGATCGTGGGGCTGTCGTCGATGACGAGGACCGTTTCTCCGGCCAAGTCCGTCCTCCCTGAAACGTCGAGTCGCGGCAAGCGGCGCCGTTTTGCCGCTGCACGCTACGTGCGACGGCCCGCGGTGCGGTCCGACTCGGCGACTGTACACGCGCCGCGGGGCGGCGTTCAACGCCGCGGCCGCGCGATCGCCGCGCGGCGCGGAGGCCCGCGCGCCGTCCCCGCGGCCGCGCGGGCGGCTCGGGGCGCCAGACGCCGCGCGCCGAAGCGGCCGCGCGGGCGGCTCGGGGCGCCAAACGCCGCGCGCCAAAGCGGCCGCGCGTGGTACCTTCGGTCCATCGGCTCCGCGTTCGTATGACTACGCCGGATTCGCTTAGCGACAGTTTCCCGAGGAAGTTCGGGAAGTACCATCTGCTCGGGCCGCTCGCTCAAGGGGGGATGGGGGCGCTGTACCTTGCGATCACCGGCGATCGCGGGCTCGAGCGGCTCACGGTCATCAAGACCGTCTTGCCGCATCTGGCCGACAAGGAGTACGTCGCGCGGTTCCGCGACGAGGCCAAGGTGGTCGTCAAGCTGTCGCATAGCAACCTGATTCCCGTGTTCGACGCCGGGCAGGTAGATGGCGAGCTGTTTTTGGCGATGGACTTCGTCGAGGGCAAGGACCTGCGCGCGGTGTGGAATCGGTGCGCGAAAAAGCAGGTCGCCTTCCCGGTCGACATCGCGGTCTACATCGTCAAGGAACTCGCGCGCGGATTGCACTACGCCCACTCGTTCCGCGACCTCAAACTCGTGCATCGCGACGTGTCGCCGCCGAACGTGCTCATCTCGTTCGAGGGCGAGGTGAAGCTGACCGACTTCGGTCTGGCGTCGTCGACGCTCAAGGTCGAAAAGACGGCCCCCGGGATCATCTACGGCAAGGTCGCCTACATGTCGCCGGAGCAGGCGCGCGGCGAGGAACTCGACGGGCGCTCTGACCTGTACGCCGCCGGGATCATCCTCTGGGAGCTGCTCACGGGCCGCCAACTGTTCCCGCCGAGCAAGGACCAACCCAAGGACCTGGTGGCGCGCGCCAAGGATCCGCAGGTGCCGCCGCCGTCGGCCAAGGCGCCGCGCGTGCCGCCCGAACTCGACGCGATCTGCGCCAAGGCGCTGGCGCCCAATCGCGAGGACCGCTACCCGACGGGGGAGGCGTTTCGCGAGGCGCTGCAGGCGTGGCTCGCGAAGGCCGCGCCGACCACCGACGCGTCGCGGCTCAGCGCGTTCGTCAAGGATCTGTTCGCGGAAGATCTCGACAAGGATCGCGCGGCGCGCCAGCGACTGATCGAAGAGGCGCGGCGGCGCGCGCGGATGACGCTGCCGCCGACGGCGGAGCTGCGCCGCTTGCTCGAGGAGGAGGGCAGCAAACAGCACGCGTTCACCGACGCGTCGGCGCCCGGCGACCGGCCGAGCGGCACGATGCCGATGGTCGGTCGGCGAGCCGAGGACCGCGGTGTGCCGCGCGACCGGCGGCGCGGCGATCGGCGGCGCGGCGCGGTGGACGTCCCCGCGCCGGGGCCGGGCGGCAAGACCGTGCCGCGCCCCGACACTGCCTCGGGAGCGCTCGCGCTGTCCGAGCAGCGCGTCGAGGATGCCGTAGCCGAGGACGATCCGCGGGCGTTCATCGGCCAGGTCATCGACGGGCGCTACCGCGTGCTCGAGTTGATCGGCGAAGGCGGCATGGGCCGCGTGTACCTGGCCGAGCACGTCGAGATCGGCCGGCGGGTCGCGCTCAAGATCTTGCACCCGGTATACAGTCGACTGCCGGAGCTGGTGGAGCGATTTCGCCGCGAGGCCCGCGCGGCGTCGCGCATCGGCCACCCGCACATCGTCGACGTCACCGATTCGGGCACGACGCAGGACGGCTCGGTGTACTTCGTCATGGAGTACCTCGAGGGCGTCGAACTCGCGAGCGTGATCGACCGCGAGGGGGCGCTCGACACCGCGCGCGCGCTGCACATCGCGGGGCAGATCTGCCGCGCGCTTGCCGCCGCGCACAACGCGGGCATCATTCACCGCGACCTCAAGCCCGAGAACGTGTTCCTCACCGTCCGCGAGGGCACGTCGGACTTCGTCAAGGTGTTGGACTTCGGCATCGCCAAGAGCGCCGAGGCGGAGGAGGCGCGCAACAGTCGGCTCACGCACCCCGGCATGGCGATGGGCACGCCGGAGTACATGGCTCCGGAGCAGGCCGCCGGCCGGCCGGCCGATGCGCGCACCGACGTGTACGCCGTCGGCGCGATCCTCTACGAGATGCTCACCGGCCGGGCGCCCTACACCGGCGACAACTTCATGGAGATCCTGTCCAAGAAGGCGAGCCAGGATCCGGATCCGCTGGCCGAGGTGCGTCCCGACCTGCCGCCCGCGGTGGTCGAACTGGTCGAGCGCGCGCTTGCGCGCGATCCGGCCGAACGGCCGCCGTCGATGGAGGCGTTCGAGTACGAACTCACCAAGTGTCTGCAGGGGCGCGGCGCCGCGGTCGCCAAGATTTTGGGGGTGCCGGTGTCGGCGGCCGGCGGCGCGCCGCCGAAGCTGGGCGACGGAGGCGGCCGCGCGGCGGAAGAGGCGGCGCCCGCGCAGCCTCCGGCGCCCGCCGCCGGTGCGAAGCCGGAGCCGGCCGCCGGCGCGGAGGCGGCGCCCGCCGAGGACGGACCGGCATACGAGACGGCGATCGTGCCGCCGCCGGAACTCGCGCTGCGCGGCCGGGCCGCAGGGCGGGTCGCCGGCTGGGCGCTGTTGTTTGCCGCGCTTGCGTTTGGCGTCGGCGTCCTGCTCTACGTCGCGGTCGGCGAGCGCGGCGCGCGCAGCCGCGCTCGCGCGTCCGTCGGCGGGGCGTGGGACGCCGCTGCGGTGACGCGCTCCGCGGTCGCCCCGGCGACGGCCGACGCGGGCGCGGTCGCGCGCGCTCCGGCGGATGCCGCGCCGACCGCCACGGCGGCGCCCGCGGTGGACGCGGGCCGGGTCGCGGCGGCGGGCGCGGCGCCGGCGCCGGTCCGCACGCGCACCCCGGCGCGGACGTCGTCGACCGGCGCGCCGCGGAATCGGCGCGAGGCCGACGACCTGTTGCGCCGGGCCAAGCGCGCCGAGAACGCGCTGGACTGGGACAACGCGCGACGTCTGTACGCGCGCGTCGCGAAGGGCAAGTACCGGCGGGCGGCGGCACTGCTCGGGCTGTCGAAAGTTGCGTTCGAGAACAAGCAGCTCGACGCCGCGATCGACTACGCGATGAAGGCGTTGCAGGCGGGCGGAGGCAACAAGGCGCGCATGCAGCTCGGTCACGCGTACTTCAAGAAGCGCGACTTTCAGAAGGCGATCGACTACTACGAGGCGGTGCTCAAGACCGACCCCGGTCACCGCGAGGCGCAGACGTCGCTCAACGCCGCGCGCGAGCGGTTGCGCGCGCGGTGACCCGGCACCGGCGCGCCCGCGAGCGGCCGGCCGCCGCGCACCGGCGTCAGAACGCCATGCGGACGGACGCGGCCGCACCGCCCGGCGCGGGCGCGATCGTCAGCTCCGCGTCGCGCGCGTCCCGCCAGAACATCCAGCCGGCGGCCGCGCCTGCACCGGCGCCGATCGCGATCAGCGCCGCGCCGGCGCCGCCGGTCTCGTAGCGCTCCGCGCACCGCGCGCCCGCTGCGTCGCACCTCCCGTCGCCGTCGACGGCGACGAGCACGGCGCCCGTCGCGATGGCCGCAGTGGCCGCGCCGGCCGCGACCCACTTCCACGTTCGATACGGTCGCCGGGGCGGCGTCATCGGGAGCGGCGGCGCGGCGGCGGCGGCGGCCGGCAAATCCAGTTCGACGACCACCGGCTCCGCGTCCGACTCCGAGATCCGGACGGTCTGCGCGGCGCGCACGTGTCCGGGGGCTTCGGCGACAATCGCGTGGTCGCCGGGATCGAGATTCAGTTCGTGGGGGCTTTCCCCGACGCGCACGCCGTCGACGGTGACGACGGCCCCCGGTGGGCGCGTGACGATGCGAACGGGGACCGGTTTCGCGGGCGGCAGTTCGACCATCTCCTGCGCTGCGGTCGCGATCAGGTCGCCGACCTCGGTCACGGTGCATACCGGGCAGCTGCGCTCGGCGCGCGTCACCAGGGCCCCCTCGACCTCCGCTGACAACAGCTCGAGCTCGACGAAATAGGCCGACCCGGTCACTTCGATCCGCGCGCGCACGAAGTAGTTGGCGCCGACCTTCTCGCCGATGCGCTGCAGGCAAGTGGTCGACCGGCAGCCGATGAGTTCGGGGCTGTCGGCGAGCGCGTGCATCACGTCGGTGAGCGCGATGACGCGCAGCCCGCCGGCCGCGAGGCCCTTGGCCAGGCTGCGGTGGGCGTGGTCGCGCATTTCGGGCGGGCCATCGCCGGTGATCTCGATCGACACGACGGCGACCGTGCCTTCGCGCGGTCGCGCGCGCGCGGCGGGCGAGAGGGCGAGGAGGACGGCGACGGCAGCGAACGCGGCGCGGCGGACAATCATGCGCGGCGGACTATACCGCGAACGGGATGCGGGGCTCGCGGCCGCGAACGGGATGCGGGGTTCGCGGCCGCGCGACGGGATGCGTCGCTCGCGGCCGTGCGACGGGGCGTCGCGTGGCGCACGCGCGCGATGGGCCCCGCGCGCGGTCACCGCCGCGCCAGCGTCGCCAGCCGTTGCGCCAACTCCCCGCGCCGCAGCGGGCGATCGATGCGGTACGCGATCCGTCCGACGGCATCGAGAATGACGGTCGTGGGCACGACGGTCACCGGGCCAAGGTCGGAGCGTCCGGCGAGGACGTCCTGCCCGCCGAGCGCGACCGGGTAGTGCGCGCCGGATTCGCCGGCCCACGCGGCGACCGTCACGTCGGTCGCGTCGGCTCCGAGCGCGACCCCGATCACCGTCGCCAATCCCCGGTCGTGGGCGTCGTTGAGCGCGTCCACGTCGAGCATCGCGGGCAGGGCGCCGACGGAAAACAGATGGAGCACGACCGGCCGGCCGCGCAGGGCCACCGTGCGGAGCGCCCGGCCGTCCGCCGTGTGCACCGTCAGGTCGACCGGCCGCCCGGCGGACCGCGCGCGCGCCGCCGAGCCACACGCGCTCAGCACGGCCGCAGCCGCCACCGCGGCGGCCCGCGTGCGCCGCCGCCGCCGCGCGCCGCCCGCGCCGGCGGGATCGGCGCCCGCCGCGCGCGCGATCGCGGTCGCGGGCCGCGGCGTCATCGCGCCGTCCATCGCACTGCGCTCGCACGTCACGCCGGCTGGCGCGCCATGAGCGACATCGCCAGCTGCATGGCGAAGTTCGCGTCGCCGGCGATCTGAATCTTGCCGGCGAAATACGCCTGCGGGGCCGCCAGTTCACCGCTGCGAATCTGGGCGAGGGTGTCGGCGTCTATCGTGATCGTTGCAGCCGGTTCCGCAGATCCCTTGAGGGAGACCGCGATCGACCACGTCCGGCCGTTGAACCCGGGGATCTCGAACGTCAGCGTGCCGGCGGTCGCCTCGAGGAGTTGGCGTGTCTGCGGGTCGGCGGCCACGAGCAGCTTGGCAGGGTCCACCTGCTGTGGCAGCAGATCCGCGGCGCCGTCCTCGCCGCACAGCGCGGCGCGCCAGTCGTCGACCGACAGGGATAGTACGAGGTCGGCCTGCTCGGCGCGTCCGGGCCGCACGGTGAGTTCGCCGCCGTGGGTTTCGACCGTCCACTGTCCGCCGCCCTCACCGGTGAGTTCGACGACGACGGTCGTGTCCGGCGGTGTGCCGGTCGTCGCCGCCGCGGCGCGGTATTGCGCGGGCAGCCAATCGCGAAAGAACGCGTCCGGGGTGATGTCGCGAGGTGGGCGTTCGATGGCCATGCCTAACCGTACCGGATACGATTGCGTCGTGCCCACCGACTTCGACGACAAAGAGCCGAGTGTCGTGTCCGAGCCGGTCGAGCGGCGGGATGCCCCGCGCGGCCTCGTTCGCGACGTCGCCGTGACGCTGCCGGACGGGCGGCGGGTCCCCACGGTCGAGGCGAGCCGCAAGGGCGTATTCGCCGCGGTGGACGACCCGGACGCGTGGCCTCTCGGCACGCTGCTCGACATCGGGATCGAACGCGGCGATCGCCGGGTCGCGTGTCGCGCGGAGGTCGTGCGCAAGGAACTCGAGCCGCGCCGCGGCGTCGCGCTGCGCATCGCGCACATCGCGCCCGCCGACGAGGAGCGCTTGCGCGACCTGCTCGAGTGAACTGGGTTGCGCCGGTCGTGCGCGGCGCGCACGTCGCGCCGGCGGACGGCGAGCGCCGGCGCGATCTGGGCGACCGGTGCGGGCGGCGCCCGTCACACGTTGAACCGGAAGTGGACGACGTCGCCGTCCTGAATGATGTAGTCCTTGCCCTCGACGCGCAGCTTGCCGGCCTCGCGGCAGCGGGCTTCGCTGCCCAGCTCGACGAGATCTTTCCAGTGGATGACCTCGGCGCGGATGAAGCCCCGCTCGATGTCCGAGTGGATCTTGCCGGCCGCCTTCGGCGCGGGCGTTCCTCGTCGGATCGGCCACGCCCGGCACTCGTCCTCGCCCGCCGTGAGCATCGAGATGAGGTCGAGCAGGGCGAACGCCGCCGACAGGAATCGGTTGCGCGCCGACTCGTGGAGTCCGAGCGATTCGTAAAACTCCGGCTGATCCGCCTCCGGCATCTGGGCGATGTCCATCTCGACCCGCGCGGACAGCGCGACCGTCCCGAGCCCGCGGTCGGTCGCGGCGCGCGCGATGTCGGAAGGAATCGGCTCCGCGATCGCTGCCTCGTCGAGGTTGACCACGACCAACACCGGTTTGAGCGTCAAGAACCGGTAACCGGAGATCATCTTGAGCTCCTCGGCGGACAGCTCGCAGGCGCGCAGCGGCGTCTCCGCCTCCAGCCAGCCGCGGATGCGCTGCATCAGATCGAGCTCACGCGGCGAGCTGCGGTCCTTGGCGAGTCGTTCGATGCGGCGCTCGACGATCTCGAGATCGGCGAGGATGCACTCCGTTTGCAACCCGGAAATTTCGGCCAAAGGATCGGGCGGCTCGGGCAGCGCGTCGCTGGCGAACGCGCGGACGACCTGGCACAGCGCGTCGACTTCGCGCATCGAGTTGAGGGTGGCGCGGTCCAGGCCGTGCCCGGACGCGGCGGCCGGCACGTCGGTGAAGGCGACCTCCGCGTAGGTGATCTTCTTCGGCGAGTACAGCGCAGCGAGCGCGTCGACCCGTTCGTCCGGCACCTTGACGGCGCCGAGGTTGGCCTTGCCGGCCTTGCCGCCAAAGCCCGTCTCCGCCGACAGGCCCGTAAGGGCGTTGAACACCGTCGTCTTGCCGCTGCCGGGGTACCCGACCAGTCCGATCTTCATGGGCCGCGGATTCTAAAGGCTGTCGCGCCGCACCGCCAGCGCGCCGGCGTGCGGCCGGCGCTACACCAGGGAGCCGGCGAGCCAGTCCGCCAGGTGGCCGACCGAGCCGAGCAAGGTGTTGGTCCGCCGCAGGCGGTCGCTCAGCACGCGGACGATCGTCACCAGCACCGCGTTGGCGGCGGCCGGTTCCTGCTCGAGCAGCGTCTGCAGCGCCGTCGTCGGCATCCGAAACAGAAACGACGGCTCTTCGGCGACGACGTCGGCGCAGCGGGTCGCCGGTTCGACGAGGCACATCTCGCCGAAAAACTCGCCCGCCCCGAGCGTCGCGAGCACCCGGCCGCCCTTGCGCACGGTGACCGCACCGGACAGGACCAGGTACAGCGCATCGCCCAAGCTGCCCTCGGTGACCACCACTTCGCCACGGTCGAACGTCTCCACGTCTCCGGCGCTCGCGAACCGTCCAATTTGACCCGGCGCGAGCCGGCACAGCAGCGGGTGGCGTTCGAGCAGTGCGGCAGGCGCGGTCACGACGACTATTATATAGTGCGCGCATGCGGGCCATCGGGCTGTGCGCGATCGCGATCGCTGTCGGCATCGCGCCCGCGCGCGCACAACAGGACACGCGCTATGCGGAGGAGCCGACCTCCGGGCTCGACACGCCGCTTACGCCGCTGGCGGGAGAGTACGACGCCATGGCCGTGGTCGCGAATCCGGCGGGGCTGCGGTTTCTGCGCGGGCGGCATGTTGGCTTGCTGCTCCACGTCGACGACGACGCGGAGGCCACATCGGCCGGCGCCGGCTACGGCGGCTACGCGAGCGCCGGAGTGCAGTCGCGCCTGGTGCCGCCGATGGGCATCGGCGTCGGGCTCGAGGTGCTGCGCCCTGCGCGCGCGGCGCTGCTGCCCGATCCGGGCGAGCCGGTCCGGCTCTCCTTGGGCTCCGCGCTGCCGATCGGCGACGCAGCCGCGTTCGGCGCCACCTACCACCGGTTCTTCGACAGCGGCGGGCCGCTCGACGGGGTGACTACTTGGGATCTCGGGCTCGCGGCGCGCATGGGGCCGCGGTTTGCCGCCGGGTTTGTCGTCCGCGACGTCGGGCGCCCGTCGGTCGACGGCGTGCCGGTACAGCGCCGCTACGAGGTCGAGGTCGCGACGCGGCCGACCGGGACGGACCGGGTCGAGCTGGCGCTCGGCGGGCGGTTCGGTGAGACGCGGCTGGACATCGACGGATGGCTGCGCGGATCGGTGCGCGTGGCGCGCGGCGTGTGGTTGCGGTCTGAACTCGTGGCGCAGCGCCTCAACCGCGTCACGGCCACGCCGGGCGGCGAGGTCGACGACGGCGTGTACGAGGCGCGCGTCACCGCCGGTGTCGAGCTGTCGTTCGGCCGCACGGGAGCGCTCGGCACGGGCACGTTCGCCGGCAACCTCGACGGAGGCGACGCCCACCCGCTCGCCGCCAGCGTGTACCTGCGGGTGAGCGACGAGCAGCGCCCGCCGGTGCTGGGCGAGCGCGAGCGGATCGCGAAATTCGAAATCGGCGGTGCGCTCAGCGAGCGCGCGCTCACGGCCACGGTGTCGGCGCTGCGCGACGCCGCGCGCGACGACGCGGTGCGCGCGGTATTCGTTCACGTCGACGACGTGCAGGTCGGCTGGTCCGGCGCGCGTACGCTGCGGCGCGCGCTGCAGCGCGTACGCGAGGCCGGCAAGCCCGTATTGGCTTACATCGTGGCCGGCAACACCCGCGACTACTACATCGCCAGCGCGGCCGACAAGGTGTGGGTCGACCCGGCGGGGGGCATTCGGCTCACCGGGTTTGCCGCGACCGTGTTGTACTTCAAGGAGCTGCTCGCGCGCGTCGGGGCCGAGGCGCAGTTCGAGCGGATCGAGGAGTTCAAGACCGCGCCGGAGGCGTTCACTCGCACCGGGCCGTCCCAGCCGGCGCTCGCGATGCGCGAGTCGCTGTACGACGACCTGTACGCGACGATCGCGGAAGACATCGCTCGCAGCCGCGGCATCGCGCCGGCTCGCGTGCGCGAACTGATCGACGGCGGCCCGTACACGGCGGGCCAACTCGCCGACCTGCCCGAGCTGGTCGACGGTGTCGTCGAGCCGGATAAGCTCGGCGATGCGGTGCGCGCGGCGCTCGGACGGTCGCTGCCCTTCGGCCCGCGGCCGCTGCGCGCGTCGGACCGATGGCACCACCCGACGATTGCAGTCATCTACGTAGACGGCGACATCGTGAGCGGCCGCAGCCGGTGGATTCCGCTGCTCGGCCGGCGGCTCGCCGGGTCCGAGACGCTCGCCGCGGCGATCGCGGGGGCCCGGGCCGATCGCGACGTGTCGGCGATCGTCGTGCGCGTCGACTCGCCGGGCGGCGACGCGCTGGCGTCGGAGGTCATCGCGCGCGAAGTCAAGAAGACGCGGGGAGTCAAACCGATCGTGTGCTCGCTCGGCGACGTCGCCGCGTCGGGAGGCTACTTCATCGCCGCGGGGTGCGACCGCATCTTCGCGGAGCCGACCACGATCACGGGGTCGATCGGTATCTTCGTCGGCAAGGTCGATCTGTCGGGTCTGCTGTCGCGCCTCGGAATCACCTGGCACACGTACAAGCGCGGCCGCGCGGCCGATCGCGACAGCTACTTCCGCCCGTACACGGACGACGAGCGGCGCGCGGTCAAACGGCAGATTCGCTACTATTACGGTCGGTTCGTGGACTTCGTCGCCGGCAATCGCGGGCTGACGCCGGAGCAGGTCGACGACGTCGGCCGCGGGCGCGTGTGGACCGGGCGGCAGGCGGTCGACGTCGGCCTGGTCGACGAACTCGGCGGAATCGGCGACGCGATCGCGCATGCCAAGCGGGCCGCCGGGATCCCCGACGGCGTTCCCGCGCAACTGCGGGATCTGCCGGACACGCCGCTCGGCTTGCTCAACCGGTTGCTCGGCGCACCGGCGCTGGGGCGCGGCGATGCCGGCGCGCTGGCGCCGGGAGTGCGCGAGGTGTTGCGCGCGCTGCCCGCGTCGATGTGGGCCGAATCCGGTCGCGCGCACGGTCGACCGCAGGCGCGCCTGCCCTTCGACATCGTGTGGGACTGACCGCGGCGGCCGATCGGTCGCCGCCCGGTCATCGCGCGTCGAGGTACGCGCGCAGATCGGCCGGCAGCGGACTCGATACGGCCACCGGCTCCCGCGTCGCCGGGTGGGGAAACTCGATCCACGCGGCGTGCAGCGCCTGGCGCGGCAGTTCGATCTCGGCCAGAAGCTCGTCGGTCAATCCCTCGTCGCAGTAGCGCGCGAACAGCTCGTCGCCGTGCGCGTACAACTTGTCTCCGACAATCGGGTACCCGGCGTGGGCCAGGTGCACGCGGATCTGGTGCTGCCGGCCGGTGACCGGCACGCAGCGCACGAGCGCGCGGTCGCGACGGCGTTCGACCACGCGAACCCGCGTCTCCGACGGCAGGCCGTCCGGTCGCACCTCCATGCGTACGGCGATCTTACCGGTCCGCGGGTCGACCAGGGCGAGCGGTGCGTCGATCACGTGCTCTTCGGTCCACGGGGGCACGCCGCGGACGATCGCGAGGTATGCCTTCCGTACGCGCTTGTACTGGAACGCCTTCTTGAGCTTCGACGCGGCGCGTTTGCCCTTGGCGACGACCAGGCAGCCCGAGGTTTCGCGGTCGAGCCGATGCGCGATCTGCGTTTGCGCGTCGGGGTACCGCTCGGACAGCAGGCGCGTGAGCGTGTTGAAGTAGAACTTTGCCGACGCGTGCACCGGCAGTCCGGCGGGTTTGTCGACGACCAACACGTGCGGGTCGTCGTACAGCACGCCGAAGTCGCGCGGACACGGCGGCTCGGGCTGCGCCGGCCGGCGCAGGATGATCTGTTCGCCGGCCGTGACCCGCGCGTTCGGCTTCACCGGCCGGCCGTCGGCGCGCTCGATGCCGGTGCGAATGATGGCCTGCAGGCGGGTGCGCGACAGCCTCGGGATCTGCGCCTTGAGGAAGTGGTCCAGCCGGAATCCGGAAAACTCCTCCGGGACGACGAACCGGCGCTCGATGATGCGCGGCCTGCCGCTGTCGTCGAGGTGGACGTCCATCGTTCACAGTGGGCGGCGGTGGCTACGAGCGGAACTCCGATGGATCGATGTTGAACTTCTTCATCTTGTTGTAGACCGTCCCGCGGGATACGCCGAGCGTGCGCGCCACCGACGGGATGTTGCCCCGGTGCTGCGCGAGCGCGGCGATGAGCAGCTCGCGCTCGGACTCGACCATCGACTTGAGGCGCGGCGGCTGCTCGGCGCCACCGAGCGGAGGGCCCGGATAGCCGCCGAGGGCGGGCGGGACCGGGGCGAACGCGGCGGGCCCCGTCGGCGGGTTCCCCGGCGGCGCGCCGGCAAACGCGGGCGGAAACAGGCGCTGGAGATCGCGGCGCGCCTGCTCGATCACGAGCGGCACTTCGGTGAGCGCGATCTGGTCGTCGCCCGCGAGGTTCACCTCGCCTTCGAGCACGTGTTCGAGTTCGCGGATGTTGCCGGGCCACGGGTAGCTGCGCAGCGCGTCCATCACGTGCGGCGCGATGTCGCGAACCGGCTTGCCGAGCCGCGCGGCGTAGATCTGCAGAAAGTGTCGTGCGAGTACCTCGACGTCCTCCGGCCGCTCGCGCAGCGGCGGCAGGTCGATGTGGATGACGCGGAGGCGGAAATACAGGTCTTGCCGGAACAGACCGCGGGCCACCTCGGCGCTCAGGTCGCGGTTGGTCGTGCCGATGACGCGGCAGTTGAGCGGGATCTCGCGGGTGCCGCCGAGCCGCTGGGTGACCTTCTCCTGCAACACGCGCAGCAACTTCGCCTGCATTTCGAGCGGCATGTCGCCGATCTCGTCGAGCAGGATGGTGCCGCCCTCGGCCAGCTCGAACTTGCCCGGGCGGCCGCCGCGCCGGGCGCCGGTGAACGCGCCGGTTTCATAGCCGAACAGCTCGCTTTCGAGCAGGTCGCGGGGGATCGCGGCGCAGTTGATGCCGACGAACGGCCCCCCGGCGCGCGGGCCGGCGTTGTGGATGGCCTGGGCGAACAACTCCTTGCCGGTACCGCTTTCGCCGGTAATCAGCACGCTCGAGTCGGACCGCGCCGCGGCCTCGGCGAGCGCGAGCCGCCGTTTGAGCGCGGCGGACACGCCGATGATGTCGGCGAACGAGTAGCGCGCGGTCGACCCGACGATCCGCTGCGCGACCGACGTGGCGCGCTTGAGTTCCGTGAACGTCGCGACCACGCCGGCGATGTCGCCGCGGTCGTCGCGGATGACGCGCGTGCTGCACAGGTAGTCGCCCGTGGGCAGGTTGACGTTGCGGCCGTCGTACTCCTCGCCGCCGACGATGGACGGTCGCAAGAAGTCGAGTTCCGGCATGCGAGTGAGCCGGGGAGGTCGCTTCGGGTCGTACCGCACTCCGAGGATGCGCGAGGCTTCCTCGTTCATCGCGATGACGATGCCGCCCGCGTTGAAGGTGACGACGCCGTCGCGGATCGCCTCCAGCGTGGTGGCCGTCGCGCGAATCTGTACGCGCAGCTCCTCCTGGATTCGGCCGTTTTCGAGGGCGGTGGCGGCTTGGCCGGCGAACACCGACAGCAGGTCCAGGTCGCGTTCGGTGAACACTCCGCCCGACAGCTCCTTGTCCGCGTAGATGATGCCGTAGACGTCCCGGCCCCGGCGCAGCGGCACGACCATCGCGTAGCCGAGACGCAGCCGCCGCTGCCGTTCGGCGTCGGCCGTCGGCGGCGGGTCGCTGCTGCGTCCGTCGCCGGCGCGCCCCGCGTCGCCGGAGGGCGCGCCCGGCGCCGCGTCGGCGCGAAACAGCAGCGTCGCGGCGCCGCCTCCGCGGGCCGTTTCGGACAGGTCGAGCAACCGCGTGGCGGCCTCGTCGTCGGCGACGTTGTGGACGCCGTGTACCGCGAGGTCGCCCGTGTCGGGATCGGCGAGGGCGACGAACGCGCGATCCGCGTTCGACAGCTGCGCCGCCATGTGTGCGATCTCGCTGGGGAGTCGGCCGTAGTCGTCGACCCGCGCCAGCGATTGCGTCAGCTCGAGCAGGGTACGGATGTTCTCGCGCTCGACGACGACCGCGTTGACGGCGCCGAGAAACCGCTCCTCCGCCATCGCCATCGCGTCGAGGCTGCGCGACAAGGTCTGCTCGACCGCGGCGATGCGCGTTTGCGTCTCGTCGACGGCGGACACCGGCGCGCCCGTGCGTTTGGCGATCGTCTCGACCGCGGCGCCGACCAGGTCGGCGAGCCGTTGGCTTTCGCGGTGCACGGCCATGCGGTGCTGCTTGAGTTCCTGCAGCAACTGCAGCACTTCGACCTCTGCGACGCGGTCTGTGGCACGGCGGCCGTGCTGGCGAAACGCTTCGCGCACGCGTTCGAGGTCATAGAGACCGCCGAGTTCGCGGAACAACTCCTGCGCCTTCGCGAGCCAGTAGGCGGGCGGATCGTTGAACCCATCGCCGAGCTGGTGGCCCGCGTCGCCCATGAACAGGCCGAATTGCAGGTACGCCTCGGCGAGTTCGCGCCGGTAGCCGTCCGTCTGGAATGCGGTCATCGCGCGGCGGAAATAGCGTTTGGCGTGCTTGACGTCGCCGGTGCGCCACGCCACGACGGCCTGGCACATCAGTGCCCGGCCGATCGCGAGCGAATCGCCGCTGGCCCGCGCGTCCTCCTCGGCGCGGCGCGCCAGCGCGCGAGCGTCCTCGAGTTGGTCGCGCGCGGCGGCGAGACGCGCGAGCCCGCAGTGGATCGTGGCGAGTTCCGCGCCGTCGAAGTGCTGTTCGAAGTGGCTGCGGGCGCGCGTAAACAGCTCCTGCGCCCGCTCGTACTCGCCCGCGCGCAGGGCGATGTGGGCGAGCGCGTTGAGCGCGCGCGCCTTGAGGTCGGCGTCGCCGAGGTCGTCGGCCACCGCGAGCGCACGGTCGAGGTGGATGCGCGCGCGGTCCGGTTCGCCCTTGGCCCCGCACGACGCGCCGATCGCCGCATCGGCCGCTCCCACGCCCGCGCGATCGCCGAGCGAGTCGAACAGCCGGCGCGCCGCCGAGAAGTGGTGCAGCGCTTCGTCGTGCAGACCGGAGCGGGCGCACAGCCGGCCGAGCGCCAGCTCGGTGGCGGCGCGTTCGCTGGCCGGGAGATCGCCGCGCAGTTTGTCGTGCAGGCTGTCGATCTCCTCCCTCGAGGCAACGCCCATCGGACTTTCCATTGTAACCGATGTATAGTGAGGACTGATGTCCCCACCGCAGGATGCTCGCGAAAAGTTTCCCGACTTCGTGCCGCCGACGAAGATCTCCTACCTCGGCGACCGGTCTCCGACCCTGCACTTGCGACGGTGCCGGCTCACGCTGGCCGGCCCCGACGGACCGCGGGAGTTCACGTTCGACAAGGGCGAGGTGACGATCGGCGGGATGAAGGACAACGACGTCGTACTGCCCGACGAGACGGTGTCGCGCTACCACTGCAAGATCATCCAGGAAGAAACCGGCTACGTGCTCGTCGATCTGCACTCGACCAACGGCACGTTCATCAACAAGGTGCGCATTCGCGAGGCGTTTCTGCGCCCGGGGTGCACGATCTCGTGCGGTCAGACGCAGATCAAGTTCAACGCGGTCGACGAGGCGGTCGAGATCCGCCCCTCCCGCAAGGACCACTGCGGGGACCTCATTGGCGCGAACCCGAAAATGCGCGAGCTGTACTCGATCATCGAGAAGATCGCGCCGACCAACACGACCGTCGTCATCGAGGGGGAAACGGGCACAGGAAAGGAGGTCGTCGCCCAGTCGATCCACAAGCTGTCGTCGCGCGCCGGCGGGCCGCTGATCGTGGTCGATTGCGGCGCGGTGCCGCCGAACCTCATCGAGTCGGAGCTGTTCGGCCACGAGAAGGGCTCGTTCACTGGCGCGACGATGACGCGCCAGGGATTGTTCGAAATGGCCGACGGCGGCACGTTGTTTCTCGACGAGCTCGGCGAGTTGCCGCTCGACCTGCAGCCGAAGCTGTTGCGTGCGCTCGAACAGCGCGAGATCCGCCGGGTCGGCTCGGCCAAGCCGATCCGGGTGGACGTGCGGATCATCGCGGCGACGAATCGCAGCCTCGAGGAGGAGGTGCGCAGCGGCCGTTTCCGGCAAGACCTGTTCTATCGGCTATCGGTCGTGCGGTTGAAGCTGCCGGCGCTGCGCGAGCGCGCCGACGACATCGCGCTGCTCGTCAATCACTTTCTGTCGAACCACAAGTACAACCTCGACGCCGATGGCAACCCGCGCGTGCGCGGGCTCAGCCGCCGCGCCGCCGAGGCGCTGCGCGCCTACCACTGGCCGGGCAACGTGCGCGAGTTGGTCAACGTCGTCGAACGCGCGGTGTCGTTTTGCGACGGCGACACGATCGACATAGGCGATCTGCCCGAGCACGTGCGCGACGCGGCGACCGGTGGCGCCGCGCCCGCGCGGGGGCGGGCCGCGACCGCGAGCGACGTCGACCGCGTTCCGGTCTATCCGCCGCGGCCGCCGGAGGAACTGGTGTCCGGCGACATCAAGTTCAAGGACGCAAAGGAGCGGTGGGTGTCTTCGTTCGAGCGCGACTACATCCTGTCGCTGCTCCGGCGCAACAACGGCAATATTTCGCACGCGGCGCGCGAGGCGGACATCGACCGCAAGTACTTTCGCAAACTGATGAAGAAGTACGGCATCGACGCGGGGGATGCGGGCTCGGACGACTGACCGCCGCCTGGCGACGCGGTCCCGCCACCTTCACATGGCGCGCGCGTGCTCGTCGAGGCGACGCGCGCCCTCCATCAACAAGTGGGTCGTGGTCTGGCCCACGCGGTCGGGCCGGTCGACCTCCTGGCTGTCGAAGTCGAACGATCCGTCCGACCAGGTGAGCAGGTGGTAGATGCACTCCTCGTCGCGCGGTGCGTCGCGGCCGTCGATCTCGGCCTGGACGACTCGCCCGTCGCGCAGCCAGATGCGAGCGGTATCGCCGCCGCCGGCCGCGCGCAACGTCAGCACGCCCGACTTGCGCTCCAGTTCGAGGAGGGTGAGCAGCGACGACAGGCCGATCTGCGCGAGGCTTCCGGCGATCGCGAACGCGCCGGAGCCGTCGGGTTTGGCCGGCGGTGGCGGCGGCGCGGGCACGGTCTGGATGCGCTCGCGCGCGGCGCGCTCGATCATCTGGGTGCGGCGCAACGTGTTGGCCACGCGCAGGTCGAGTTCTTCGAACCGAAACGGCTTGGGCAGGTAGTCGTCCGCGCCGAGCCGGAAGCCGCGGATGCGGTCGTCGTCGGACGACAGCGCGGTGAGAAAAATGACCGGGACGAACGCGAACTCCGGGCGCGCGCGCAGCGCACGGACCAACTCCCAACCGTCCATGCGGGGCATCATCACGTCGGTGATGACCAGATCGGGCGGCGACGCGGTCGCTCGGTCGAGCGCCTCCCGGCCGTCGGTCGCGGTGTCGACGCGGTACCCGCGCTTCTCGAGAACCGTCGTGACCATGCGCAGGATCCACGCGTCGTCGTCCGCGACCAGGATGCGCAGTGGCTCCCCCATCTGAAACCCTAATGGTATTGGGAGGTTTTAGAGGGTGTCAACCGACTTGCGCGCCGCCGTGCGCGGGCGGTCGCGCTCGGTGGCGCCGCCTCGGCCGGGGTCGCGCGCCGTGTCACGGCCCGGCGCCGCCCATGACCGAATCGTGACGCAGCGGTGGCGCCATCTTGGACGTCCGGTTGGTACGACCGACTCGTGTCAACGATCGCACGTCCTCGTTTCCCCCGACTGTCGACCCTGTCGTTCGTCCTCGTCCACGTCGCCGCCGTCGCCGGCGTCGTGGCCCTGGGCTGGTCGTGGTCAGGCCTCGCACTCGCGGCCGGCATGTATGCGCTGCGCATGTTCTTCGTCACCGCCGCCTACCACCGCTACTTCTCGCACCGCGCGTTCAAGACGTCCCGCTGGTTTCAGGCGGTGCTCGCGTTCATGGCCGAGACCAGCAGCCAAAAGGGCATCCTGTGGTGGGCCGCCCACCATCGCGACCACCACAAGTATTCGGACACGCCGCGCGACATCCACTCGCCGCGGCAAAGCGGCATCTGGTACGCGCACGTGGGCTGGGTGCTGTCGGATCGCACGCGCGAATACGACCGCGGCCGGGTGCCGGACCTCGTGCGCTACCCCGAACTCGTCTGGCTCGATCGCTACTGGGCCGTGCCGGTGGTCGCGTTCGCCGCAGCGATGTTCGCGCTCGGCGGCTGGCACGGCCTGGTGTGGGGGTACGGCGTGTCGACCGTGCTGCTGTGGCACGGTACGTTCACGATCAACTCGCTTTCGCACGTCATCGGCCGGCGCCGCTACGACACGAGCGACGATTCGCGCAACAACGCGGCGCTCGCGCTGATCACCCTCGGCGAGGGGTGGCACAACAACCATCATCACTATCAGAGTTCGGCCAACCAGGGGTTCTTCTGGTGGGAGGTCGACGTCACGTACTACATTTTGAGGGCACTCGCGGCGGCCGGCATCGTGTGGGATCTGCGCAAGCCGCCGCAGCGCGTGTTGATGGGCGGCCGGTCGCGCGATGCATCCGACGCGGACGCGGCTTCGCGGGCGGCGGACGCGGCGGCGCAGGACGAGCGCGCGCCCGCTCGCCGGGCCGCATGACCTGCCGCCGGCGCCGCGTCACGGTGCGGCGGAAAACGCCGCGGAGCATGCGTTGGCGATCAGCCGCGGCCAGTCGCCCGCACAGCCGAGCGCGCTCGCGCCGCCGCCGTTGACGTACACGACGCGAAAGTCCGGCCGGTACGCGGCTGCGATCTCCCCGTCCGCGTAACTGCCGTCGCGCCGGCCGTCGCCTTGGAGCGCGAGGCGATCGCGGTACTCGCACTCGTAGGCGTTCACGCCCGCGTGCAGCGCGGTCGTTCCGTCGCCGGCGTAGGGGGCGGGACTGAAGTGGTTCATCCCGGTCGGCGACACGACCGGCGAGTAGGACTCCGTCATGACTCGGCCGCCGAGCGAGTTGCCGAATGTATAGGTGGTGAACACACCGAGCACCGCGACGCCGCCGGCGTCGACGAAATCGGCCAACGCGTCGCCGAACGCCGCGCGATCGCCGTAGGGCTCGTTGACCCAGGTGTAGATGCAATCGTAACCGGCCAGCGCATCGGCGCCGGGCGGGGCGGCGCGCGCGTCGAGGTAGTCGACCGGGCCGCCGGTGATCTCCGCGATCGCGGCGCGGTAGGCCGCGTCGTCCGGTTCGGTCGGCGCGTACAGGATCGCAACGCGCGCGCACTGGCTCGGCTCGCCGGCGCAGCGGAAAAACGGCTCCACCTCGCACGCGGCGCTGCAGCCGTCGCCGTCGGTACGGCCGCCGTCGTCGCACGCCTCGGGCGCGGCGATCACGCCGTCGCCGCAACCGACCCCCGCGTCGGGCGCGGCCGCGTCGGGCGCGCCGGCGTCGGGCGGCGCCGCGTCGGGCGGCGCGGCATCGGCCGGCGCGGCGTCGGCCCGTGCCGCGTCGGCCCCGCCGTCGGGGCCGGCCGCGCACGCGGTCGCGAGCGCCGCGGCGATCCAGGCGGCGCGGCGCTCGCCGGGCGCACGCCGGCGCGGTCGCGCGACGGCGGTCTGGCGATTCGCGGCTCGGTGTGTGTCCCAAGGTCTCATCGGCTGCGCCACCGCAGGCGTTCGGCCGGCCAGCTCCGGCGCGTCAGTGCCGTTGTACCATCGCGCGCGGCCCGCGGCGCTAACGGGTCCTGGCCGGGCCGGGGCCGGCCCGCACCGGTTCGGCTGCGGCCGTCCGGATCTGCCGCGGCTGCCACGCGCCGCCGGCCCCGCGCAGCCGCACCACGCCGCGGTAGCTCACGGCGAGCACGCCGCCGTCGGGCGAGGCTCGGACGACCGACCAGCGGTCGCCGTCCGCGAGCGGCGGCAAGTCGGCCACCCGGCGCAGCGAACCGGCCTCGACCACCGCGAGCGCGCCGCCGCCGGGGAGTCGGCCCGCGACGACGATCGTTCCGCGCGGCGTCGCATCCGCCGCGTCGGCCTCGAACTGGGCGAGTGCGTCCGGGCGCGCGATCGGCCGCGCGCCGTCGGCGTGCAGCGCGAGAATCGTCCCGGCGTCACCGATCGCGTAGGGCGGTTTCCCCGGCCAGCCGACGAGCCGCGCGACCGTCTCGGGGGGGGTGAACCCGCCGGGCACCGGTGTCCACCGCCGGCCGTCGCCTCGCTCGATGGCGCCCGCGTCGTCGACGAGCCACACCGCGGCGGACGAGCCGGCCCACAGCGCCGCGACACCGGCGGGCGCGCGCCCGATCCGCCGAAACGCGCCGCCGTCGAATGCGTATAGCGTGCGGCCGATCGCAACGATCGGCAGGCCGGTGTCGGTGCTCGCGCGGGCGACGCCGCGCGCCTCCAGCGCGACCGCGCGCCACGCGCGGCCGTCGCGCACGTACAGCGGTGCGCGGCCCGCGATCAGGACGATCGTTCCGTCGCCGGCGCGGACGGCACCGGCCACGTCCTCCGCGATGCTGCCGGGTGCGTCGCGGGCCCAGCCCCCCGGTGCGGGCGTGTAGATCTCGCCGGCCTCGCCGACGAGCACCAGCCGGTCGAGCTGCGCGCGGTCGCCGATCGACGTGACGACGCGGGCGGGCCGCGCCGGCGCGTCGGCGGCGGGGGCGGCCGCCGCGGGCGCGCACGCGAGCGCGGCGGCGACGACGGCGGTGCGCGCGATCCCGATCAGCGGCCGCCGCCGTCCCGATCGCCGCGCGATGCGCGCTTGAGCTCCGTTACGCCGTCGCACTTGGCCAGGTCGTCGACGGTGCGCGCCTGAATCATGCATCGGATCGACTCGGATGACGCATTCGCGCGGCACGAACGGACGGCCGCGTGTTCGTCCGGACCGGAGCCGCTTTCGTTGACGCCCGTGATGCGAAAGATGTTTCGCACCGCTTCGCGGCACTGCTTCTCGTTGCCTTCGCCGCACGCGACCAACAACGCGGCGGCGGCGGCGATCGTGAGCCATTTCATCGTGGAGCCTCGACAAGTCCCGCGCGGCACCGCCGCGCTCGCGGTTACCGTAGCTTGAAACGCGCCGCGGCGAAACACTCCGGCCGACCGTCCGGGCGAGGTCGGGGGCGGGGGATGGCGCGGCCGCAGCCCAGGCGCGCGCGGCGGCGCCCCGCGCGTCGGCCGCACGCCGCGGGCCGCGCGCCGGCGGCGCGCATCAGCGCGGCGCGTCGGCGCCGGCCCACAGCGCGGCGGCCCGTTCGAGGTCCTGCACCGTGTCGATCTCGCGCCACTGGCCGCGGATTTCGACCGGGTGAATCGGGACGCCGGTGTCGATGAGGTGCTGAAGCAGGTCGGTGAGGTAGGCGGCGCGAAACGCCGGCGCGCGCATGAACGGCGCGTCTGGCCGGTCGGCGTAGCGCGCCGCCAGTTCGCGCCACGCGTCGCGCATCCGCGCGGCGCCGGCCGCCGACAGCTTGACCAGCCCGATGAACTCGCCCCACGCGTCGTCCGGGGGCAGCGCGCGTTTGCCCACGCGGCGCACGCGACCGGCCAGGTCGACCTCGGCGACCTCGGCCTCGTCCAGCGGATGGTCGGTGCGTCCCTCGTAGACGGCGCGGAAGTCGCGGTCGATGACCAGCGCGATGTCGGCCGGCGACGCGATCGCGCGCGCGACCACGTCCGCGGTGAACACGATGTCGCTGTAGCTGACGAGCAGAGGCCCGTCGAACTCGTGTTCG
Organism: Deltaproteobacteria bacterium; assembly: GCA_003696105.1. NCBI lineage: Bacteria > Pseudomonadati > Myxococcota > Myxococcia > Deltaproteobacteria bacterium. The sequence continues at coordinate 50,163 of RFGE01000219.1, forward strand.
GCGCAAAACAGCGACGCGAGGATGTTGTTGGTGCGATAGTCGGGGTTGTCGACGAACCGGATGCCGCCGCCGAGCGCGGCCGCGCGCGCCTCGAGCACGTCGCCGAGGTACCCGCGCACGACGACGACGTCGCGCACGCCGTGGGCGCGCAGCGCGTCGAGTTGGCGCGCCAGGATCGGCCGGCCAGCGACCGGCACGAGGCACTTGGGGATGCCGTCCGTGTACGGGCGCAGCCGGCGGCCCATTCCCGCGGCGACGACGATCGCCTTGCGCGGGCGCGTCACGCACCCCTCCCGAGCCGCAGCACCAGGCCGAGCGACACATACCCGGCGTACAGCGCGTTGACCGCGCCGTAGGCCCAGAGATAGACGTCGAGCCGGTCGACCAGCGCGCACAACCAGATGTACTGCGGGTAGTGAACGACGAACCGGGCGAGCCACTCGAACGCGCCCAGCGCACGGCCGAGCGCGCCGGCGCGCGACACCGGTTGGTGCGGCTGGCCGTCGGCGGTCGGCGGCTTGGCGCCGTACTCGGGGCGGCGCGTGAACGACGTCATCGCGATGCCGCTGGCGAGGGCCACCAGCCCGGCGACGCCGCACAGCAGATACACCGCGTCGCCCGAGCCGATCCACAGCCGGATGGCGACGGTCCCGAACACGAGGAACGCCTTGACCTCGTCCATCAGGAAGTCCAGCAGGTGGCCGAGCACCGACGCGGTTCCGCGCAGGCGCGCGAGCTGGCCGTCGGCGCAGTCGAGCACGAACGACAGCTCGAACACGAGCGCGCCGGCGACCGCGCCCGTCCATCCGGGCCACGCGAGCCAGACGCCGCACGCGGCGGCGCACAGCGCGGCCGACAGAAACGTCACCTGGTTCGGCGTGATGCGCGTGTTGCGGATCGCATAGACGAACAGGGCGGCCGGCGGGCGGCACAACCACTCCGTGAACCAGTTGATGTCGCGCCGTTTCTTCGACGCGCGGTAGACCTGGGCAACTTCGCCGAGCATGCGGCACCGTAGGGTACACGCAGTCGCCCCGCGCGTGCGCGGGTGTCGGGCGCGCCCCGACGTGCGGCCGCCGCCGGTCACAATCGCTCACCGGTCGGCGTTTTCGCTTGCCGGCGCGGGCCGCGGGCCGGTAGGGTCCGCCATCGACATACAACCAACGGGAGGAGGGATTTAGGATGCCCGAGCACACGATCCCCGCGTCTCTCATCGAGCGCATTCGCATGGGTCGCGCCGCCCTGGTCGTCGGGGCGGGACTGGGAATCACGACGTGGAAGCAGGTCCTCGAGCGGATGAACGAGGAGCTGCGCGACGACGAGGCGGCCCACAAGGATGTCGCCAAGCTGCTGCACAAGGGCAACCTGACCCGCGCGGCCGGGTTCCTGGCGCGCAAGCTCGGGGAGGCGGCCTGCGACCGGATCGTGCAGGAGGCGTGGCGCACGCCCGACGCGCTGCCCGAGGTGGCGCGCGCGGTCGCACGGTTGCCGATACGGCAAGTGTGGTCGGCGTTCCCGGGCGATCTGCTCGAGGCGGCGATGGAGGCGGAACGGCCAGCGGACTGGCCGTCGCCCCGCGTCTACACGTACCGCGACATCGCCGCGATCGATCGCCGGCGCCGCTACGTGCTCAAGCTGCTGGGCGATTTCGACAGCTACGTGGTGACGCCCAAGTCGGTGCGCGCCGCGCTCGCGGGCCGCCAGGACCTGCGCGACTTCGTCCGCGACCTGTACGCCGAGGGCGCGCTGGTGTTCGTCGGCTTTCGCTTCGGCGATCCGGACCTGGCCGCGCTGCTCGATCGGGTGTTCGGCGCGCTCGAGCCGCCGCAGACCACCCACTACCTGATCGCGTCGGGCGTCGGCCCGGTCACGGTGGACGAACTGTTGGCGGAGCACCACATCGAGGTGGTCAATCTGCCGGGCAAGGGCGCCGACGAGACGGCCACCGCCGCGCTGATCGACTACCTCGACGCGCTCGCTTCGGCCTGCGCCGAAGCCGGCATCAGCCTGGCACAGACGCGGCCGGACGCCGACGACCTCGAGGGCTGGATCGCGCGCCTGGCCGACGATGCGGACGACGCCGAGGCGGCGGCCGCGGTCGCCGCGATCGAGGCGGCCGCGCGCGACGCGGGCGACGCCGAGCGCTTGATCGAAGTGTTGATGGCGCGCACGGAGGTGGAGCCGGAGCCGGCGCGGCGCGCGCAGCTGCTGCGCGCCGTCGCCGACGCGTTCCAGAACCAGATCGGCGACCTCCCGCGCGCATTCACCGCACTCACCGTGGCGCTGCGCGAGGATCCGGCGGACGCCGCGACGATCGACACGCTCGAGGCGCTCGCGGGCGAGACCGATGCCTGGGCCGAACTCGTCGGCGAAGTCGCCGAGATCGCCGGCGAGGTCGAGGAGGCGGCGGTCGGGGCGGCGCTGTGGGCTCGGCTGGGCCGCTGGTACGACCTGCATTTGCGCCACTACGACTACGCGGTGGCGGCCTATCGGCACGCGATCAAGCTCGATCCGGATCACCTGGACGCGCGCGCCGGCGTCGAAGAAGTGTTGCGAAAGCAACAAAAATGGGCCGAGCTGGCCGACGAGATCGCGGCCCACGTCGACCGCGAGCCGGACGTCGATCGCAAGGTGGACCTGTACCTGTCGCTCGGCGACCTGTACGAGACGCAGCTCGCGTCGTCGGCGCGCGCGGCCGACGCCTACCAGGCGGCGGTCGACCTGGACGACACGAATCAGGACGCGCTGGCCGCCCTCGAGCGCCTGTACCGGCGCGACGAGCGCTGGGGCAAGCTCGCGACGGTGCTCGAGCGGCGCGCGGAGCTGTTCGAGGCGGCGGGCGACGCCAACCGCGCTGCGGCCGTGCGCCACGAGCTGGGCACGTTGCGCGCCGAGAAGCTCGGCGACCTGGAAGGCGCGATCGCCAAGTACGAGGCGGCGGTGGACGCCGACCCGGCGGACGTGAGCGCGCTGCGCGCCCTCGAGGGCCTGTACGAGCGCGCGGGCCGGACGGACGACTACCTGCGCGTGCTCGAGCGGCTCGTCGACGTCTCGCCCCCGGCGGAGCGGCCGGCGCTGCTCCGCCGGCTCGCCGCGGAGCTGGCCGAGGCCGACGGCGGCGCGGCGCGCGCGGTGGACGCCTACGCGCGGCTGCTCGACATCGAGCCCGACGCCGAGGACGCCTACCGCGCGCTCGAGCGGCTGCACCGCGCCGCCGGCGACTGGTACGAACTGGTCGGCGTCTACGAGCGCCACATCGCCGCGCTGCGCGCGCCGGCGCCGCGGGTCGACCTGTACAACGAAATGGCCCGCGTCTACGAGGAGGAGCTGGCCGATCCGCACCGCGCGATCGAGGCGCACATGAACGCGCTCACGATCATGGACGACCACCGCCCATCGCTGGTCGCCCTCGCGCGCCTGTACGAGCGGATCGAGGCGTACGATCGCGCGGTCGACGTGCTCGTCCGGCACGCCGAGCTCGACGGGGCCGGCGGAGCCGAACTGTGGCATGCGGCGGGCGCGATCGCAGCTGACCGCCTCGACGATCCGGACCGCGCCGAGCGGTTCTTCGAAAAGGCACGCGAGCTGTCGCCGGACTTCTTGCCGGCGGTGCAGTCGCTCGCCCACCTCCACCGGCGGCGCCGCAACTGGGCTACGGCGCTGCAGCTTCTCCGCGAGGCGGAGGCGCTGTCGCACAACCGGCTGGAGAAGATCGATCTGCTGGCGCAGGCGGCCGACATCGCGGACGAGCAGCTCGAGGATCCCGACGCCGCGCTGGCGCTGCGCCGGCGCATCCTCGAGCTGGACCCGGAGAACGTCGACGCCGGCGCACGCGTGGCCGATCGGCTCGTCGCGGCCGAGCGGTGGGAGGAGGCCGAGCCGGTGCTCGAGATGCTCGCTCGCCGAGCGGAGGGCGGCGACCGCGTCGAGCGGGCGCGGCTCGAGGCGTTGCTCGGGCGCGCCTGCGAGCAGCTCGGCAAGACCGACAAGGCGGCTCGGCACTATCGGCTCGCCGTCGAGGCGGACCCGGATTCGCTCGAGGCGGCGCTGGGATTGGCGTCGATGGAGTTCGAGCGGGCCAAGGCGGCGGGGGTCGAGGACGTCTGGCGCGAGGTGGACCGCCGCTATCGCGAGATCCTCGCGCGCCACCGCGCCAATCTCGCCGACGGCCAGGTGGTCGACACCTGGCACCGGCTCGGCGTCGCGGCGCTCGCGCTCGGCGACGACAAGAAGGCGGACAACGCGTTCCGTCGCGCGCTCGAACGCGACCCGCACCACCGGCCGTCGCTTCTCCGGGTGATCGAGATCGCCGAGCGGCGCGGCGACTGGAAGGCCGTGGTCGAGGCCAAGCGCGACCTGGTCGAGGGCGCGCCGGCCGACGAGCGCGTCCGTCTGTTCGCCGACATCGGCGACATCTACGCTCGCGAACTCGACGACCCGGTGACGGCGCTCGGCGCCTACCTCGAAGCGATCAAGATGGAGCCGGACAACCACGTGCTGCTCCACAAGACGCTCGACATCTACACGCAGCAAAAGCAGTGGCGCCGCGCGATCGAGACGCTCGGTGCGATCGCCGCGACCGAGCACCACGCGGCGCGCCGCGCCAAATACCGGTACGCGGCCGCGGTCATCGCGCGCGACGAACTCGGCGACGTCGACTTGGCGGTCGATAGCTTCAACCAGGCGCTCGACGACGATCCGACGATCCCGAAGGCGTTCGATGCGATCGACCGCCTGCTGTCGGACAAGGGCGACTGGCGAAATCTGGCGCGCGCATACCGCAAGATGCTCAAGCGCGTCGGCGAGGACGCTCCGACCGGCACGCTGCTGAAGCTGTGGACGCGCCTGGGCGACATCTGTCTGGACCACCTGGGCGACAACGAAGCCGCCATCGCCGCGTACGAGGTCGCCTCGTCGCTCGCGCCCGACGACGTCGACCGCCACGAGCAACTCGCCAACCTGTACCTCGAGGCCGGCCACGAGCGGCGCGACGATGCGATCGCGGAGTTGCAGATCCTCGTGCAGGCACAACCGGATCGCGTCGAGCTGTACCGCGCGCTGTCCAATCTGTACTTCGAGGCGGAACAGTGGGACAAGGCGTACTGCCTGGCGCAGGCGCTCGTGTTTCTCGGCGCGGCCAACGATCGCGAGCGCGAGCTGTACGAGCGGCAGCGGCCGCGGCAGTTCCAGGTCGCCAAGCGGCGGCTCACCGAGGAGCTGTGGCAAAAGGCGATCATCCACCCGCGCGAGGATCGCCACGTCAACGCGATCTTCAGCTCGTTGGTGGCGCCGCTCGCGGCGACGACCGCGCAGCCGCCGTCGGCGTTCAAGCTCAACCCGAGCCGGCGCGCGAACACGCTGTCGGACCCGCACGTCGCCGCCCGTGTGTTCGGCTACGCGGCCAATGTCCTGGCCCTCGATCCGGCGCCGGCACTGTATCTGGCGCGGGACGTCGCCGACGGCATCCGCATCGCGAACACGGCGGAAAAGGGCAGGCTTCAGCCGTCGGTGGTCATCGGCCCGCCGCACCTCGACAAGGACGACGAGCGCGAGCTGGCGTTCGAACTGGGCAAGCGGCTCGCCTACCTTCGACCGGAGCGCTACGTCACCTACGCGCTGCAGACGCTGCCCAGGCTCGAGGCGGCGTTCCGCGCGGCGCTGAGCGCGGCGGGCGCGGCGGAGATCGAGGGGGAGGTCGAGGCCGCGCAGATGGCGCTGCAGATCAAGAAGTCGGTGCCGGCGGCGGTGCTCGACCAGGTGTCGGCGATCGCGCGCAAGATGGGCGACCGCGCGGCCAACGGCGTCGTCGCGCACTGGCGGTCGGCGGCGGATCTCACCGCGAACCGCGTCGGGCTGATCTTGTGCAACGACTTCGAGACCGCCGCTCGGCAGATCGCGACCGAGCCGCCGGGACAGACGACGCTGTCGGCCAAGGACCGGTTGCGCGACCTGTTGGCGTACTCGGTGTCGGAGGCGTACTTCCAGGTGCGGCGCCACCTCGGCCTGGCGGTGTCGACCGATGCGTAGGCCCGCGGGGAGCGATAGCCGGATCCCGGTCGCGGCGCCGGCTGGCGGCCCGCGCGACCCGCTCGGCCCCGTGCTCGCCTGGTGCGCGGCGCTGTCGGCGCTGGCGACGGCGGGCGTCGTCGCGCTGGCCTGCGGGGGCGGCGGCGACTCTCCGTGCGGCAATGGCGTGGTCGACCCCGGCGAGCAGTGCGACGACGGCAACACCGACCCGAACGACGACTGCGACAACAACTGCTTGAGCAACCTGCCGACTCTGCGCGTGCGGTGGGTGTTCAACCGCGACGCGGCCGACCAGTTCGACCAGGACGGCTGCCTCGACCTCGGCGTGAGTCGGGTCGAGGTCGACATCGTTCACGCGACCGACCCGACCGTCGCGGAGTCGGCCAGCGAGACGTGCAGCCTGCGGCAGGTGACCTTCCTCGCGCTGCCGCGCGGCGACTACGTGGTGACGCTGCGGCCGGTCGACAGCGACGGCGCGCTGCTCACGCGGGCCCCGATCGAGAACCTCGTGACCGTGCGCGAGGACGTCGAGGCCGAGTTCAACATCCCCTACGACCAGTGGGCCCGCGACTACACGGGCACGCTGTACTTCCGCCTCCACTGGGGGCAGGCGGACGTCGACTGCGCCGCCGCGGTCCCGCCGGTCGTGCAGCAACGGCTCACGCTCGAGCGCGACGGCACGGCGGTGGCGCAGTCGACCGAGCAGGGGACGCCGCTGGACGGCTCCGCGCCCGGGCCGTGCCAGTCGCTGGCCGAACCGTTCCCGCAAAGCGCCCTGTCGGTGCCGTGGGGGCCCTACACGCTACACGTCGAGGGGCTCGACGGTGCGGGAGACGCGCAGTTCGCCGGCGACTTCGACACGTTCGTCGGCGCCGGCGTGAGCAACCCGGAGATGCAGTTCGTCGTGCCGTCCCTCGCGCCGGACGCCGGCGTGCCGGACGCGGGTCCGGCGGATGCACCGGTGGCCGACGCGGGTGGGCCGGACGCGTGAACCTGCGGTACGCTGCGCGCAGTGCAACGACGCGACTCGAACTGGTGTCCGCGCGCGCCGGGGCCGGCCGCGCGGCTGTGGCTTGCGTGTGCGCTGGCCGCCGCGGCCGGCTGTCCGTCGCCGGCCGGCTCGCGGCCGGCGGGGGCCGGCGGTCCCGCGGCCGACCCGGCGCCGCCCCTCGGGGATCCGCCCGCCGGCGACCCGTCCGCCCCGGGATACGCGTATCTGACGGCCATCGAGCCGGCGCTGCAGGGCCGGTGGGTGACCTTCCTCGACAACTGCCGGTTGCGGCTGCCGGGCTCGCACCCGCTCAACGACCCGTCGCTCGAGGCGGCCGTGGAGCTGCAGATCGCGCCGAGCGGCGAGGTGGTCGCGCGCGACCTCACGCGCGCGAGCGGCAACGCCGAATTCGACGAAGCGGTGCGCGAACTGGTCGAGGACGTGCGCCAGGTCGCGCCGCCGCCGGCCGAGCTGCTGTCGGACGACGGCCGGGCCCACGTGATCTGGCGGTTCGCGCGGGACCGGCGCCAGGCCGGCGCGGCCGGGGCGGCGGTCCGCCGGGTCGTGTTCCCACCCGAGCGCGCCGTACCGCTGTGGATCGAACGCGGCGATCTGGCCGAGGCGGCGCGCCGCGCGGCGACGGCCGCGACCCCCGAGGCGGTCGCGGCGCTGGTGGACGCGGTCGCGGAGGCGGCGGTTCGCGCGGGGCTTTCCGCCGCGTCGCCGGAGGCGCGGCGATCGGCGGTGGAGGCCGCCGCCGCCGGGCGGGTGCGCGCGGTAGCGGACGTCCTCGTGGCGATGGCGCGCGGCGCGGAGGATCTCGCGCTGCGCGCGGCGGCGACGGCGGCGCTCGGAGCGGCCGGCGGCGCGGACGCGGTGCCGGTGCTCGTCGAGCTCGTGCGCGAGCCGGCCGACGAGGCGCAGCGGTTGGCGGCCGCCGGCGCGCTGGCCGCGCTCGGACAGGGCGACCGCGTATGGGAGGCCGTCGCGCCGCGCGTCGCTGCCGGCGGGCCGGACGCCGCCGGTGCGCTGCGCGCGCTGGCCGCCGCGCCGTCGGTCGCCGCCGTGCCGGCGCTGGCGGCCGCCGTCGCCACCGGGCCGCGCGCACGCCGCGCGCTGGCCGCCGCGGCGCTCGGCGCGGCGCTGCCCG
>RFGE01000220.1 GCA_003696105.1 Deltaproteobacteria bacterium
CGGGGTCCTGATCCTGAGAAAACCCGTCATGGACTGGGGGCATGACCGTGAGAAAACCCGCTCAGTCCGGGGGCCTGATCGGGCGAGATGACACCGGGCGAGACCGAGCGCGCGATCCGGTTGCTCGAGGGCGCCGATCGCAGATCCGATCGTGGAGACATATGGGAGAGGGACACCTCCGCGATCGAAATGTGGAGGTATCACAGGTAGTTGAGTAGTGGAGGCGCCGGGAGTCGAAGTCCCTGGATATGACGTCTAACCCGGCGAGACCGCACGCCTTTTCGTCCAGGGCTTCGACGTTTCGGGTCGCGTCTCCCAAATGTCTCCCCGCTCGTGTCCGCTGCACTCCCCCCGCGTCGACCGCGGTCGTGGAGACATCGGGGAGACGAAGTCGGGCCGTCAGTCGTCGTCGCCAGCAGGCAAGCGGACGCGGACGCGGCCCGGTTCCACCGTGATCACGGCGCCGGCGGTGAGATCGGCGGCGTAGGCCGTGAGGATCCGCGCGAGCGTCTCTCCCTGCTGACGCGCGCGAACGCCGACGAGGCGAACGATTCCACTGTGTGCTTGCCCGCCGGCCACGGCGAGCGCGCCAAAGTCTTTGTCGAGCGTCGCGAGCACACGCCGTTCGCGGTGCGCATGCGCGAGGATTGCCTCGTCGCCGGGATCCTCGTCCCACTCGCCCGCCCATACGACGTCGTGCCCGACCGCTTCGAGATCCCGCCGCGCACCGCCCCAGACGCAGGCGTCCAACAGGACGTTCACGAGCCCGGCTCGATTACGAAGGGCTCGATGCGCTCATGACCGACGACGCGGCGCGCGTACACGAGGCAGGCGCGGATGTCGTCGCGCTCCAGCCACGGGTAGCCCTGCAGGATCGTGTCGGGGTCATCGCCGGCCGCCAGCATACCGAGCACGTGCTCGACCGCCAGGCGTCGCCCGCGAATGATCGGTTTGCCCCCGAAAATTGCCGGGTTCACGGTAATCCGCTTGAGCAGCTCGCGCTCGTCCATTGGGCCGATACCCCTGCAAGCAGTATAGCAGGACGGGACCGTTCAGCGCCGATCCGTTGGCGAGGCGAAGGCGAGGGCCGGCGCCGCCCGCGTGGCGGCGAAGTGCGGAGGCATGGGGCGATGTTAGCGCCGTTTCAGATCGTATCGCCTGCCGCGCCGCGCGATTGGGAACTACGCGCGTTCGCCCGGGCAGCCGACCGTCGAGCGACGCTGCGCATCGGGCGGGCGCAGTGGTCGGCGCCGAGCCATTCGGTGTTACTCCGAGGTCAGGCCGCTGTCCTCCAACTGCTTGAACGCGTCGCGGACCTCGGCCTCGACGCTGCGAAGCTGCTGGTCGAGCTCCTTGATCAGTCGCGCGCCTTGTTTGACATCCGCCGCGAGCCTGTCGATCGGCGTGCTCGCCTCGTCGAGGCGCTTTAGAATCTGCTCGAGTTGCTCCAGCTTCTGCTCGTACGTCAAGGAATCGTCGCTCATTCTGTCCCCTCCGTTCGGTCGACGACGCTCACGATCGTACCGTCACGGACCTCGGTGCGCAGCACCGTGCCGGGCGTCAAGTCGCGGATCGACTGAATCAGCTCGCCTCGTTCGTCGAGGGTCATGGAGTATCCGCGCTCGAGCGCAAGCCGCGGATCGCTGGCCCGCAGCGTGCGTTCGAACGAGCGGTGCTGTGCGCGCGCTTGCTCGATTTGGCGGATGAAGCGCTCCATCTGAAACCGCTCGCGCATCGCCGCGATCCCGCGGCTTTCTGTGCGCAACCGGGCAGTCGCGGCCTGCGCGAGGCGACTGGTGAGCTCGCGGAGGGCCGCGGCGTGTCCGGCGACCTCGCGGCGTTGCAGTGGTCCTCGAAGGCGTCGCCTGTAACCATCGTGCAGCAGCCGGCGACTCGCAATCCAGCGCGCCGACGTCTTGAGCAAGCTCTTGTGGTGTGAGCGAAGTTGCTCGCGCGCTGCGCCAAGCCGGGCATGCGGGACCGACAATCTCGCGCGCTGGTTTGCAATGCGCGTGCGCTCGTGTCCGAGCAAGCGGCGGCTCTGCACTCGCATCATGCGGGTCGCGTTCTCGATTCGGTCGCGGTGGTGGTCGAACCGGCGCGCGACGCCGGCGGCCAGCAGCCGCGTGCGCGCGTGGTGCAATCGTTCGCGGTGTCGTTGCTCGATGCGGGTCGTGGTCTTGACCAAGCTCTTGCGGCGTTCTCGAAACTCCTGCCGCCTCATCCCCAAGACGCCGGCGGCGCGCACCGCGATTGCGCGCCGCAGGGCCTCGACGTGGAGACTTTCCCGGTCGACGCGCGCGGAGGATGTGATCGCGACTGCGCGAGCGATGGCGCCGAGCCGCTCTCGGTGTTGGCAAACCGACGTCGTCGGGCCGCGCGCGAGCCGCTTCGCCGCGTCCGCGAGGATCGTACGGTTGGGCTGCATGCGGTGCTCGAACTCGATGTGTAGCCGCTCGGTCGCGTTTTGTAGCGATCGAGCGACGGAGTCGAGTCTCTCGACGATCCGTTCTGCTACCGCGGTTGGAGTCTTGCAAGCTCGCGCCGCCACTTCGTCGAGTACGCTGCGGTCCGTCTCGTGGCCGATGCCGGTCCACACGGGCTTGGACATCGACGCGATGCGCCGGGCGATCGCCTCGTTGTCGAGGTATGCGAGATCCGTGCGGCTGCCGCCGCCGCGGACGATGACGACAAGACACACGTCGAGCGCATCGAGAGCGTCGAGCGCTCGCACAACGGTCGCTTCGGTGTCCGTCCCCTGCATGCGCGCGTCGGCGAGCAGGATGCGCACACCGTACGGGCTGCGCCGGGCGGTCTCGACGAAGTCCGTGCACCCGGCCGACCCGACGCTCGTGACTACGCCGACGCGGTTGGGGATGAGCGGGTCGGGACGTGACGCATTGGCGAAGAGCAGGTTCTCGCGGAGCAGGCGTTCGAGGATCTCGCGTCGCTTGCGTTCGAGCGCGCCGAGGGCGAACTCCGGATCGAGCGCCAGGCCTCGAAGCGACAGCCCATAGTTGGTGTGAAACGTGGGTCTGCATTGGAGCCCGATCTCCGCGCCGTCTTCCAACGCGAGTTCGAGCCCGTTCGCCTCGAATTCTCTGCGGATCTCGACGAGATCCGAGCGCCAGATCACGCAGCGCATTCGGGCGACCATCGTTCCGTCGCGGGTCTCTACGAGGTCGCAGTACAGGTTCCCGTTGTGCTCCTTCGGCGACGACACCTCCGCCCGCACCCAGAAAGGCGGCGATTTTAGCGCCGGCTCGAGCAATTGCTCGAGTCGGCCGACGACGCGGGACAGCGGATGATATGTGCGCGACGGCAACCCATGAGAGGATACCACCGGCCTGCGCGCGTGGTTCAACAGCAACATCAGGTTGCACGGGGACGCGTGTACCGTAAGGTTGGTTACAGTTGCCTGACGCACCGGCGACGCGCTCAGGTTTACAACCGCAACGGATTGCAACGCGGTTGCGGGATCGGGCGCGTGGATCGCGATCGAGATCGGGGTCCGGGTGGTACATTACCCCCGTTGAAGGGGGACAACGGGGAGTCCTGGTTGCGGCGTTTGCATGACAGCCGTGGTGCCGACGCCTCGTGCACAACGAATCTTGTTCTGCGAATCTAGACACATGACCTACGTCGATCTATGCGACGAACTCTACGCAGACTGGCTCGGCGGAACGCTGAACCTGTCTGCACGAGTCTGCGCGGCATTTCCCAACCGAGTTGGCAGCACGACAGACTATTGTCCCGAGCCCTATCTCGTGTTCGGGGACCAGTCCGATCCTCTCGTCATCCTCGCGACGAATCCGGGCAATGGTGAGCCGTTTCAGCGACGTGATGCGGTCGATGCGCCCGACTCTCCGCTGAAACGGCTTCGCTTTGCCGATGTGGCTCCACGGCTCGGTGATTTCTACGCGACAACTTCCCGCATTTCGATGACCGCCCGCAACCGAGTCCATTCGATGCGTGACGTCGCGCGCCGACTTGGTAAGACTGGCGTCCTTCAGGTTCAGTTGCTGCCTTTCCATAGCGACAGGCTCGACAAGAGTTGGCTCGAGGCATTGTTCAAGGAGCCGCTGCTCAGGGACTACCTGGATGCGCTGAAGGCACACCTCGATCGGTTTGACACCGTCTGCGCCATGGCGAACGTTTTTCTTCCGGCGGCAAAGGACAAGCCGCTGGTAAGAGCCTTTGGCTCGGCCTTGGGAGTTGACCCTGCGGGCTGGGAAACCGTTCCGTTCAAGCACAAGGATGACCGTCCCACCATCGGCGTGTTGGTAGCTCGTCGTTCAGGGCGGATTCGAACTGTCTGGTGTTCGAGCGCGTACAATCAGCCGCCGGGGACAGATCTGCGCGATCGCTTTGTCGCTGCACTTACGCTGGTTCGCTGACCGCTGTTTCCTGGGCGTCCGCGATGATTCGCTTGTCGTTGACGGGATTCGTTCAACTGGGATTGCGAGCGTTGATAACTGTGTGACAGAGCCGCCAGAGCCGCGTTTCAACTGAACCGGAACGGTCCTGCGGCCTCAGATTCACTTCGCGTACAGAATTCGCGATTCGTGAACGGTCGATAGTCTCGAATTCGCCTGTAAGTAGAGCTAGTTGAGAATTCGGGCGCAACCGTAGGCGGGCGCGCCCGATACCTGGACCATGACGCACCAGACCGGAAGCGCCCTGGTCCGGCTGCGAGGTCGGCTTCGACGTCGGGACGCAGTCCGACGCCATCGTCGGCAGCGCGCCGACCACGGGAGACCCGGCCGTAGCGCTCATCTTGATGACCGGCGACCCGGGCACACGCACAGTTTTGCCGCCACCCTCGTCGCCCTCGCTCTCGTCGCGCCGCCGCGCCGCCGGCGCTAGCCACATCCAACCCAACGGAGCATTCTCATGAACCTCGCAATCGATAAATTTCGGCCGACCGTCGCGAACGACGCCCACGACTACCACGCCGCATCGACTGCTCGCCACCATGCGTTGCAGTCTGGCGATCCGGACTCGTTCGAGACCGTTGCGGCCGACGCGATGTTTACGAAAGACGCCGGTGTGAAGCCCGACGTCGCGAAGGTCGCGGGCGCCGAGCACGTGAGCCCGAAGACCGCGCGCTTTGTGCAGACCGTGACACAACAGCCGCTCGGGCTGAAGGCGGCGCGTGACGAGTTCTCGAAGCTGTCGAAGTCCGAGCGCCAAGACGCCCTCGAGGTGTTGATGAAGCGCGACCCCAAGGCGGCCGCGAAATTCGGTGCCGGGCTCGCCGACCACGCCAATGACGGCAAGCTCGACGCGTGGGACGACGCCTACGCCGAGTACGTGTTCGCTGCCGAAGGCGCGATGGAGTCTCTGGCCGGGCGCGGCGTGCATCGCCTCGAGCCGTTCATCGACGAGGTGACGCTCACCGACGGCGATGGCGGCAGGGTGCTCAAGGAGCGTATCCTCTCGAAGGTCGAGAACATGGCCGACGATGTGTTCCTCTACACCTACGAGCGCGGCGACACCTCCGAGCAACGCATGAGTCGGCTGTCGAAGGTCACTGCAAAGCTCGACGAGTACAAGGCCGCCCTCGGTGGCGATCCGGAAGCCGGGATGCTCGCGATGGCGCGCCGCGATCCCGTGGCGTTCGGCAAAGCGATGTCACAGATCATCAACGTCGACGAACGGCTGTACGCGGAGGTTCTCGACAAGGCGCTGGCGCTGCCGCCGTCGCAGATCAACAACCTGGTCAAGACCCTGGCCGCCGACCGGGATCCGAAACTGGTCGGCGTAAAGGCCGACCTCGCCCACGGGCTGTTCGAAAAGGCACCCAACGCGCCGAGGGGCCCGCTGTCCCCGAGCCACCACCGCGCTGGTCTGACTGGCCCGACGCAGCAGCAGTACGCCGGCTGGGGAGTTGCGCTCCTGAGCGATCCGGCCGCTGCCAAGTACTCCGCCGACTACTTCCGCGACGAGTTCCAGCGCGACCTGAGTTGGCTGATCAAGACCGATCGCGCCCAGGCCGAACAGTGGATCATCGGGCTCGTCGAGGCGAACGCGAAGATCTACGCGCACCATCTCACGAGCGGCGACCTCGACAAGGCCAGAGACGCGGCTCGAAACATCGGCGTCCTCATCGGTCAGACCGAGAAGGCCGTGCGCAAGACGCTCAACGATCCGAAGGAAATAGTCGGCGTACTGACCAACATCATCGAGGGCACGGCCAAGGTCGTCGGTCTCGCGTTCCCGGCGCACAAAGCGCTCGTCACGGCCTTCGAGACTGGCATGAAGTTTGGCAAAGCTGCGGCCAAGGGTGACTGGAGCGAGGAGAAGATCCTCGAGGAGTTTGCCAAGCGAATGTTCGAGATTACCATAGCCGCGTACAAGGACGTCACGGACCCCACCGGGTCGAAGGTCGCCAGCCGAAACGAGAAGTACGGTGCGGAGACTCGCGACTTCCTCGATGACATGAAAGCGTCCTACAAGCACAGCGGCGGTCGTGCCGACATCGACATTGGAGTCTTTCGCAGATGATGCGAGCGCTGGTAGTTCCTCTTGTCGTCCTGCTGACCTTGGCGTGCGGCGAACGCCGCGGCGAAGAGGTCTCGCGGGCGCGCGTCGACGAGGCCATCGCATGGTTCAAGGACCCCGGCGCGCTGAAGTCTCAGGTGATGTTCGAGCAGCACGAGGTTCGCGAGAACCTGCGCTTGCTCGCCAGGCATTCGCCGGAGGACGCCGCGCGGATCATCGCCGTCGGGATCGAGGCTCTCGCTCGCGACGTCGACACGCTGGCAGCGGCCGGCAACTACGACGAGGCGACACGTTCCCTGGGCGTCTTGGGACAATGGGTGGGAAACAGCGAACGCGCGCTGTACGACGACGCGCAAGCTCCGCGAACGTCCGCCGCGGGAAACGTGCTGCGGCAGCTCGGGATCGCGCAAGACGAGTCACCGAGTCGCAGCGAGTACTCGAAGCGTTGTGCTCAGTACGCAATCGCTGCCCTGCGGCGAGACCGGGCCCACACGTCGGGTTTTCTCGAGTACGCACCCGAGGCGTATCGAGTCTATCTCCGTTGGTACGACCATGGTGGCGGCAAAGAGCCGGCTACGATCAACCTGATCGAACGCCACTAATAGTTGGGTGCGGCTCCTTTTCGACGGTGGAGCGAGGGCTTGTACTGCCGAGCTTATGCGAAGGGAAGCAACAATGGAGTAGATGACAGTCGATGTCATCGAGGACCTGCGCAAAGGTGGGTAGGCGCCTCCCTACTCCACCGGCTTCGGCTCGCTGGCGCCCGTCATGCAAGCGGAGCCAGCGTCGACAGCGACCCACTGGTCGCAAGGCTTCTGAAGCTGACCGAGCCACCCGAGACGCGCGGCGCTACTCCATGGGACCTTTGCCTCAAGTGGGCGCTGTACATCGCCCCTGACTCGAAGGAGCTCCGGGCTCGGGCGGCCGCGTGGTGCGACGCCCTCGACTCGAAGCGTGCCGCCCTGCTGGCGACCAGCCTCCCGCTGATGAGCCTGGTAGGCCGCGAGCAACAAGTCCAAGCGAACCTGGCGGTACTCGGCCGATACGCCGGCTTCGCGCACCACTGGAGCACTGACCGCGCCAAACCGCTACGGGAAGCCATCGCGAACGGCTCGCCCCTGAAGTACGAGGAACTGCGCGCGATGCCATGGAACTATGCCTAGCTCGGCACGGATTACTCGTAGTTTCCGTCGGACCAATCGAGACTCGGCTGCGGCGGTGCGCGCCCGCCGCCCGCCGTGAGCAGCGACACTCGGCGCTTCGGCTCTTCCGGTGGCGGCAAGCGTCGCGACGCCGAGCCTGGCCAAGCAGTGCTCGCACACCAGCTCACCGCTCCACGCAACGTGGAACAGCCGAACGCCGGAGCCGAGTGACTGCACCCCTTTCCCGCGTTTACGTCCGTCCACCAGCCAGACGCATCCGGCCGATAATCTGACTGCGGAGGTCCTCGCGTTTTTCGGTGTCAGATCCTTGCCCGGTGCGCGTCCGGCTGGCGGCGAACGACAACAACGACTCATCCCCCAAAGGGAGTCACTCCTTCGAAGGCGTAGTTCGCGTCGAACCCGGCGGCGGCGTGGGCTAGTCCTAGTGGACGAGGACGGAGGCATCGTTCCGATCCACAAGCTCGGCCAGTGCATTGAAGACGGTGGTCTATTCCACGCGCATTTCACGTTGATCAAGGTCGGCGACCTCGATGCTGGTCCCACCGCCACCGCCATGAGCCAGGCGAACCGGGAATGGAACTGGCCCACGTCCTGTTGGCCACAAACGCACAGACACCCTTTCGTCGAGCGACCACCAAACGTCGGGCCGGCTGCTTCATCGCGATTCTCGCCCGTGATAGCCTATTATTTGGTATGGGGGCGGACCGTCGGGAGCGCATCACGCACTATGTGGAGTCGCTCTACTCCCATCTTGAGGAGTGCCTGGCGCAGTATCGGAAGGAGCGATGGGACTCGTCGCAGCACTTTGCGCGCAAGAGCCTCGAGGCGATGGCCTTCGCGAGCCTGGAGCACCATGGTATCCCGATGCCCAAGCTGAAAGGCAACAGCAAAGAAGCAAAGCTCGACCTTTGTCTCCATGAGCTTCGCCGTGCTCTGCCGTTCGGCGTCGACCTGCAGGCCGCGTTTAACGTCGTCCAACGCACCGGGAACATCGGCAGCCACCAGCAGACACCGGAGCACTCGCCCCCCCAAAGAAGTGCTGAGATCTGCATCACGAACCTGTTCATGCTCGTGGAGTGGTTTCTCGGCGCATTTGATCTAACGGCGCTGGGGATTTCGGGCAGCCGCGCCGAGCAGGTCGTGCGCGAGTTTCGGTACCTAGTCGCGACACGCGCGCGCATCGATCTTGCAGAGGTTCTGTCCGATTCGGCAACCACAGCCGTCGACGCTTCCAGGTCACTTGCTGTGGACGATGAGTCCGAACGGAAAACGCCGCTGCCGCGTTCCTTCGCCGACTGGTACCCAGACGTGCGAAACGATCTGCGCACAATCATGCCGCGCGAGATCGCGGAGCTTGAGGACCGCGAAGGTTGGCTCCAGCCGGATGGCCGGGCAACGCCAGCGCTCCATGTCGTGGTTGTCGGGCAGGCCGCGGTCGGCAAGAGCACGCTCATCAACGCGCTGGTTTCGAGCGGGCTCCCGTTGCTACCCTCCGGCGGCGCCGGACCGCACACAGCCGCGGCAATTGTCGTTCGCCACGCACAACATCCGTACGTGGAGATCCGCTACGTCGGAGGAAATCGACTCGCAGAGCTTCAGCACGCGCTCACATCCGGGTTCGCCACGCCGGAGGACCTGTACGCGGCCCGCTTGTTGCTTGACGGGACGCCGTTCAGTCAGACGACGGCCGACGTTCTTGCAACGAAAATGGCTGACAGCACGAGCAGCAACAGCGCTGACTCGCTCAGACTCACCTACGATGTAATCGCCGCCATACGAGCGGGGAACACGACGCTCCGGCACGAAATCGCAGATGCGAAAGAACGATTCTATGAGGACCTGGAGAGCCACGCCGCGGGCTCGCTAGCTCCGCTTACCGAGGCCATCGAGGTTGGCTGGGATTCCGAAATCCTGACTCCCGGCTTGTGCATGATCGACCTGCCCGGTTTCGGCATCGCCAGCGACAAGCACGACCTTGTGAGCCGGAGGGAGCTCCAGCGCGCGCGCGCCGTCCTGTGGGTTGTCGATCGATCCGGTCTGACGGAAGGCACACTGAAAGAGCTGCGTGACATCCGATTCTTCCGGCGGCTCGCCAACGCTGCCGATGACGATCTGGTGCTATCGATCGCGGTCAGTCGCCTCGACGAGTCGGCCAAGGACGCGCGACGAAGGCGCTCTCGCGAAACTCGACCGGCGTTCGAAGACGCTCTTGCGGCCGTCTCCGCTGACGTCGAGCGCATGATCCGCTCTCAATTGCGCGACGCATTGGGCCACATCGATCAGGACGAGATGATGCGAGTGTGCGAGCGAGTCCAGGTCTTCCCGGTGGCTCCGATCGAGTTCCGCAAGCTCTCGTCGGACGACGATGATGTGGCCTTGGTCAAGTCGCCCGAGGCCACCGGAATCCCGCGCCTGAGGAATCACTTGCGATCACTTGCGGCGAGACGACGCGGGAGGGCCGCCACGCAGATCGACAATCTTTTGGACAAAGTCTCCAAACCCGACATGCGCGCTCTCGTTCACAGACTGAAAACAGAGCTCCGCGTCGTCACCCCAGACCCGGAATGTGTCAATAGGTTTGAGACAGTTTCTGTTTGAGTTCTATGTAGCGATCGGGTTTCCGAGTGGCGGTCCGGCGACGCCGGGGACGTGAATGAC
>RFGE01000221.1 GCA_003696105.1 Deltaproteobacteria bacterium
GCGAGGCCAAAGACCACCTTCGCCACCGCAACGGCCGTGTCGGCGCGGCCGCCACCGGCGCCGGGTTCGGCCGCCCACGCCACGGCCGCGGTAGCGAGCACCCCGAGGCCGATGGCCGTGCCGATTGTGCGCCGCACAGCGCGGGATGCTACCCGACGCGGGTGGCCCGCGTCCCGCGTCCGGCGCACGGCCTCACGGCGCGGCCGCCGGCGGTTGGCCGCACGGAGCTTGCGCGGTACGCTCGGGTATGGTCGAACGGATCGGCGGGATCGTCGCGGCGTGTGCGGCCGCGTGCGGAAACGGCGGCGGCGCGGCCGGCCGGGCGGTGGCGACGGCACCGAGCGCAACCGCCGCCGCGCCAGCCGAGGCGAACGCCGACGCCGCGCCGGCCCCGGCGCCGCCGGGCGGCGCTCCGGCGCGCGAGTCCGGCGCGGACGCGGAGCCGCCGAGCCACGCGATCGAGCTGTCGCCGGGGCATCCGGTCACGGTCGGCGGCGTCGCGCTGGCGCTCGACCGCGTCACCACCGCGGTCGCGATCGCCCCGGACGGACGCGGCGAATCGGAAGTCATGGTGGCGACCCTGCGGGTCGGCGATGCGACCGTCGACCTGTCGGCCGGGGACGGGGACCGCGACACGCCGGCCGCGTGGGCCGGCGACGTGCGCGTCGACCTCGTCGACATCGACCGCGACAGCGTGCGCGTGCGCGCATCTCGCGCAACCGGGCCGGTCGTCGACGACCGCACGGTCACCCTCGAGCGCCGCCGTCCGTCCGGCCGCGACGGCGGCGTGCCGATCGGCCCCGACGTGGCGATTGCGCGCTGGTCGCACGGCCACAAACACATGCGCGCCGGCGGCCCGGAGTCGCCGCTCGTCGTCCGGCTCCGCCTGCAGCGCGCAGGGCAGCCGAGCTGGCACACCGTCGAGGTGAATCTTCGGCCGCCCGAAGAGCGAACGTTCACCTGGCGCGAGTACCAGTTCGAGCTGGTGGACTTCGACTACGGCCAACGCATGACGCTGCGGGTCCAACGGCGCGCGCTCGTGCCGCTTCGCCCGGCGGGCGAACCGTAGCGGGGCCGTTTCGTCGCCGGCGCGGACGCCGTCGCGCGAGCGCCGGCCTCGCGGCGCGCGCTGCGCCGGCCCCGCGCGGCGCGCCGGCCGGGTCCCCGCCGCGGTGTCCATCGCAACCTCGCGCGCCGCCGCGTTGCCAAACGCAACGCGGAGCGCCCCGCGTCGCGCGCAACTGGCCGCAACGCGGCGGAAATCGGCCTGGCAGGCGCCTTGCTTCACCGCCGGCCGATGAGCGAGGTCCGCCTCACCGCCATCACGAAGTCCTACGAGGGGGTCGCCCGCCCCGCCGTGCGCGATCTGGACCTGACCATTCCGAGCGGTGAGCTGGTCGTGCTCGTCGGACCGTCGGGCTGCGGCAAGTCCACCACCCTGCGCATCATCGCCGGCCTCGAGGAGCCGACCGCCGGACGCGTGTTCATCGGCGATCGCGACGTCACCGGCGTGCCGCCGGCCGATCGCGACATCGCGATGGTGTTCCAGAACTACGCGCTGTACCCGCACATGACCGTGTTCGACAACCTCGCGTTCGCGCTCCGCCTGCGCAGGTTGTCGCGCGACGACATCCGCCGGCGCGTGGAGCAGACGGCAAAGGCGCTCGGCATCGACGCGTACCTCGACCGCAAGCCCAAAGCGCTGTCGGGCGGCCAGCGCCAGCGCGTCGCCATCGGCCGGGCCGTCGTGCGCGACCCGAAGGTGTTCTTGTTCGACGAGCCGCTGTCGAACCTCGACGCAAAGCTCCGCAGCGAGATGCGCCAGGAGATCGCGCGCATCCACCAGCGGTCGCGCACCACGTCGGTGTACGTCACGCACGACCAGGTCGAGGCGATGACCCTCGCGGACCGCATCGTCGTACTGCGCGACGGCGCCGTGCAGCAGGTCGGCACGCCGCTCGAGATCTACGAACGGCCCGCCAACCAGTTCGTCGCCGGGTTCTTCGGGACGCCGGCGATGAACTTCCTGCGCGCGCGCATCGGCACCGCGAGCGCCGGCGCCGACGCATACCGCGGCGATACCGGGCCCTACGTGCGCGCCACCGGCCCCGGGTTCGAGCTGGCACTGCCGCTGGCCGAGACGCCCAGCGCCGATGTCGTAATCGGCGTGCGACCCGAGGCGCTGTCGCTGGAACAGCGCCCCGACGCCACCGGCATCGACGCGCGCGTCGAGCTGCGCGAGGTGCTCGGCGCCGAGGTGCTGCTCCACCTGCGCTCGCCGGCCGGGCCGCTCACCGTGCGCGCCGACGCGCACGCGCCGACGCGCGAAGGCGAAGCGGTGCGCGTGTGGATCGATCCGCGCAGCGTGCACCTGTTCGACGCCCGCACCGAGCAGCGCCTGTGAGTGGGCGAGGAGAGCACCGTGGCTAGTGCACCCGTTGGTTCCCGGTCGCCCGCGCCCTGGCGGCTCGGCGTCGGATTGCGGCGGCGCTCCGCGGTCGCCGAGGGCCGCCGCGCGGCCGGGGCCGGGCGCCGGCCGCGGCCCGCGGCGACCGTGGGCCGGGTCCTCGCCCTCGCCGCGGCCCTGGCGTGCGCTGCCGGCGCGTGTGCGCCGCGCGACGCCGACGACGCGGTCGTGCTGTGGCACAGCTACACCGGCGCAGAGCGCGACGCGCTCGACGCGCTCGCCCGCGCATTCAATGCCGACCACGACGTGAAGCTGCGCGTCGTCGCCGTGCCCTACGATGCGTTCGCCGACAAGATTACGAACGCGATCCCGAACGGCAACGGCCCCGATCTGGTCATCTTCGCACACGACCGGATCGGCGACTGGGTCGCCGGCGGCCTGATCGAACCGATCGAATACTTCGTCGACGACGAGCTCGCCGACCGATTCGCGTACGACGCGCTGGCGGCGATGGCCTACCGCGGCTCGCTGTACGGGCTTCCGCTGGCGGTCAAGTCGATCGCGCTGTTTTACCGTACCGACCTCGTCGCCGAGCCGCCGCGCACGACCGACGAGCTGCTGGCGGTCGGCCGCGCGCTCACGGATCGCCGCGCCGGCCGATTCGGCCTCGTCTACGAAAACGCTGACCTGTACGGCCACGCCGCGTGGCTGCACGGTTTCGGCGGCGAGGTCTTCGACGCCGACGGCCGCCTCGCGATCGCGACGCCTGCCGCGGCGGCAGCGCTCGCGTTCGCGCGCACGCTCGGCGGACCGGACGGCATCGTTCCACCTGGAACCACCAACACGATGGTCGCCACGCTGTTCAACGAGGGCAAGGCAGCGATGGCGATGAGCGGCCCGTGGTTTCTCGCCGACATCCGTGCCGGCGTGCCGTGGGCCGTGACGTCGCTGCCGATCGTGAGCGCCACGGGGCGCCCCGCCGCGCCGTTTCTCGGCGCCGAGGGTGTGCTCATGTCGTCCCGCGCGCGGGACAAGCGCGCAGCCTTCGAGGTGATGGCGTATCTGACCTCGGACGCGGCGGCGATCGCGCGCGCGCGCAGCGCCCGCCAGGTCGTCCCCAACCGCGCGGCCTACGACGAGCCCGACATCGGCGGCGACCCGGTGCTCGCGGCGTTTCGGGCGCAGCTCGCGCACAGCGTGCCGATGCCCGCGACGCCGGACATGCGCGTCGTGTGGACGCCCTACAAGACCGGCCTTCAGCGAGTGATCGAGCAGGGCGCCGACCCCGACGAGGTGCTCCGCGACGTCGAGCGCGAAGTGCGCGGCTATCTGGCCGGCGCGCGGCGGGGGGACCGATGACCGCCGGCGCGCTGCGCAGCTATGCGGCGGCGGCCGCGGCGGCGCTCGCCATCGCATCGTTCGCGTTCGTGCACCACAGAAACGCCGCATTCGAAGCGCGAGAACTGTCGCGCGCGCGCGACGCGGCGCGCGCCGTCGCCCGCGGCGCGCTGCCCTCGCCTCACGCCGTCGCTCATGGCATCGTCGCCCCCGCGGCTCCGTCCCCGCGCTACCCGTTCCTCCGCCGCCGCCACCTGGCGGGCGGCCGCGCCCTCGGCGGACCGCGCGCGCCGATCGAGGACAAATTGCTGTACGACGCCGCCGCCCGCGCCGAGCGCGACGGCCCATTCGCCCGGTTCGTCGACGACGACTCGGGCCGCGCGGTCGCGGCGGTGCCGGCCGCCGGCGGAATCGCCGTGGCGGTCACCGCGCCGCCGGCCGGCCCCGAAGGCTATCCGTGGCTGGTCGCGATCGGGCTCGCTTGCCTCGGCGCGCTGCTCGCCGCCGCGGGCGCCGCGCGCGGGCCGACGGCGAGGGCGGCCGGCGTCGCCGCCGGCGCGGCCCTGTTCGCCGTGCCGGCGTACGCCTGGGGCGGCGCGCTGCCGGCCGCCGCGATCGTCTTGATCGCCGCGGCCGTTGCCATCGCCGATCGCCGCGGCGCGGTCGACCGCGTCGCCGCCGAGTTGCACGCGCACCGGGTTGCCTACGCATACCTCGCTCCCGCCGCGCTTGCGATGCTCGTTCTCGTCGCCGTGCCGTTTGCGATCGGCCTCGCGCTCGGCTTCTACGACCACGCCCACGGACAATGGCAGTTCGTCGGCCTGCGCAACTTCGCCGACATCCTGTCCGGCGGGGGCCGATCGTTTTCCGATCCGCTCAACTTCTGGTTCACCCTCGGCGTCACCGTCGCGTGGACCGCGGTCAACGTCGCGCTGCACGTGGTCATCGGCGTGGCCCTGGCGCTGCTGCTGCGCGAACCGTGGCTGCGCGCGCGCGGCGTCTATCGCGTGTTGCTGATCTTGCCGTGGGCGATCCCGAACTACATCACCGCGTTGATCTGGTCGGGCATGTTCCAGAGCGAGTACGGCGCAGTCAACGCGATCCTCACCGCCCTCGGACTCGACAAGGTGTCGTGGTTTTCCCAGTGGGCCACCGCGTTCACCGCGAACGTCACGACCAATACGTGGCTCGGTTTCCCGTTCATGATGGTCGTCGCGCTCGGCGCGCTGCAGACGATTCCGCGCGAGCTGTACGAGGCGGCCGAAGTCGACGGCGCGACCGGCTGGCAGCGCCTGCGCCACATCACCTTGCCGCACTTGCGGCCGGCGATGGTGCCGGCGATCTCGCTCGGATCGATCTGGACGTTCAACATGTTCAACGTCATCTACCTGGTGTCCAACGGACGTCCGGGCGGCAGCACCGATATTCTCGTGACCGAGGCCTACCGGTGGGCGTTCGAACGCAACGAGCGCTACGGCATGGCCGCGGCGTACGCGACCCTCATCTTCGGCGTGCTGCTGTTGTGGATGGCGGTCGGCGCACGACTGCAGCGAAGGGAGCGCGCGCCGTGAGCCGCCGGCCCAAGCCGCTCGCGGCCGCGGCGACCCACGCCGCGCTCACCGCCGTGACCGCCGCCGTGCTGTACCCGGTGGCGCTCGTCGTCAAGAAGGCGTTCGAGCCCGGGCGCGACTTTGCGCTGTCTCCGTCGCCGGTCCCGCGCGAGCTGACGCTGGACAACTTCGCCGCGCTGCTCGGGGCGCGCGGTCCGGCCGGCGAGCTGCTGTTCGCGCGCTACGCGGCCAATTCGGCGATTGCCGCGCTCGCGACGACCGCCGTCGGCGTGCTGCTGGCGTGCACCGCCGCCTACGCGCTGTCGCGCCACCGATTTCGCGGGCGCAACGGAGCGCTCAGCGCGTTCTTGCTCGTGCAGATGTTCCCGTCGGTATTGTTGATGATGCCGCTGTACGTACTGCTCGACCGGCTCGGCCTGCTCAACTCCCTGCTCGGTCTGGTGCTGGTGTACGCGACGACGGCGATCCCGTTTTGCGTGTGGACGCTCAAGGGCTACTTCGACACACTGCCGCGCGAACTCGAGGAGGCGGCCCGCATCGACGGCGCGTCGTCGTGGGGCGTGTTCTTCCGCATCATTTTGCCGCTGGCGCGACCGGGAATCGCGATCACCGCGCTGTTTTCGTTCATGACGGCATGGAACGAGTTCATCTTGGCGAGCACGTTCATGACCGACGAGACCGCCTACACCCTGCCGGTACTGCTCAAGAGCACCGTCGGCGAGTACTCCGCGCACTGGGGTCACTTCGCCGCCGGCGCGGTGCTCACCAGCCTGCCGGTGATGGCGCTGTTCTACGCGCTGCAGCGCTACCTGGTCGGCGGGCTCACCGCCGGCAGCGTCAAAGGCTGACGCCGGGGGCGGTGCGCCAGCCCGTCGAACGCCGCCGCGGCGAGCGCGATCGCCGTGCCGGCCGGCGCCGCAAGCCACCACGCCAGCCCGTTTTCGTGCGCCTGCTGCAACAGTTCGCCCCACGACGCCGCCGGCGGGGGCGCGCCGAAGCCGACGAAGCCGAGCGCGGCCTCGGAGAGCACCGCCGTCGCCGCCGACAGCGCGGTCGCCACCGCGGCCGGACCGGCGGCGTGCGGCAGCGCGTGGCGGACGACCACCCTCCGTTCGCTCGCGCCAGCGGCCCGCGCCGCATCGCAGTACGGCTCCGCGAGCGCCGCCGCCAACGCCGCCCGCACGACTCGCGCCAGCGCCGCCACGCGCGGCAGCGCGACCAGCGCGATCATCGCACCGAGGCCGCCGCGGCCGATCAGACCCTGCGCCGCGACGACCACGACGATTCCGGGCACTGCTGCGACGACGTCGCAGCCGGCCATGATCGCCGCGTCGACCAGGCCGCGCCGCCACGCGGCGAACGCGCCGAGCGCGCCGCCGACCGCCAGCGCGAGGCCGGCGACGCCCAGCGCCAGCACCGCCGCGGTCCGCGCCCCGTGAATCAGGCGCGCGAGCACGTCGCGACCGCGGTCGTCGGTGCCGAGCCAGTGGTCGGCACTCGGCGGCTCGAGCACGCGCAACGCGCCGCGCGTACGCACCGTGTCCGGCGCGTACGGCACCGGCGGCCACACTGCCCAGTCGTCGCGGTCCATCGCGGCGCGCAGGTCATCGCCGGAGCGGCCCGCGAGCGCGTCGTAGTCGATCGCGTTCGGCAGCACGTACAGGCGACCATCCAGATGCAACAGCAACGGCCGATCGGACGCGAGCACGTCGGCGAGCACGGCCGTCGCGGCAAACACGACGACGACGGCGACCGCGAGCCTACGTCCCATTGCGCCCCCGTCGCTGGCGCGGATCGAGCCACCGGCGCGCCGCATCGCCCGCCGTCGCGGCCGCCGCGATGGCCGCGGCCGTAGCGACCGCCGCGCCGACCACCACCGGCGCATCGCCGCGCGCGGATGCGTCGACGATGAGGCCGCCGAGCCCGCGCACGCCGAACGCGCGTTCGACGACGACCGACGCGCCGATCAGGTAAACGAACGCGTTGACGGCGGCCGCCGACAGCGGCGCGCCGGCCGCGCGCAACGCATGGACGCCCACCAGCCGAGCCGGCGGTACGCCGCGCGCCCGCGCCGCGACCGCCCACGGCGCGTCGAGCTGGTCGCGAACCGCCGCGCGCGCGTAGCGCGCGACGGCAAACGCCGGCGCGAACGCGAGCGTGATGACCGGCAATACGGCGCCGCCGTTCGCGAGGCCGCCGGTCGGCAGCCACGCGAACGGCCTGCCGTAACACAGCGCGCGCAGCAGTGCGATCGCGAGCCACGCCGGCGGCACCGCCACCGCAACGGCCGCGATCGCCGCCACCGCGCGCGCCGCCGCCCCTCCGCGCGCCGCCGCCACCGCGCCGGCCGCGAGCCCGACCGCGAGCGCGACCGCGAGCGCGGCCAGCGCCAGCGCCAGCGTGCGCGCGAGCGCAGGTGCCACGAGCTCGCGCACCGGCCGTCCGTCGCGCCAACTGCCGCCGAGGTCGAGTACGGCGAGGCCGGCGACGTACGCGGCCGCCCGGCGCCACCAGGGGCGATCGAGCCCGCGCGCGCGCGCGACCTGGCGGACGATCGCGGCCCGCGCATCCGGCGGCGCGCGGTCGCCGGACGGCAACAGACCCGCCGCCAGCGCCGCGCGTTCAGCCGGGCTGCCCGGCGCCAGGTCGACGCAGGCGAGCGCGACCACCGCGACGGCCACCACGACCGCCGTCATTCGCGCCAGCGCGCTCAGCGCGCGCGCCACAGCGACCGCGCCCACAGGCCGTCCTCGGTGACCACGATGCCGCCGACGTCGGCGCGCGCGAGCCCGACGCGCCGGTCCGTCGCGATGAAACAATACGGTTGCAGCTGCTTCAATCTCGCTGCCAGCGCGCGCTCGAGTTCGGCGCGCGCTGCGCGGTCTGGCGCGGCGCGGATCTGCTCGAGCAGTGCATCGACCTGCGCGTCCGCGAAGCCCCCGTAGTTGGTCTCGCCGGCGCGCGCGCTGTGGAAGCGATCGAAGTGGTCCGCGTCCGGGCCGGTCGAAAACGCGAGCAGCACCGCGTCGAATCGACCGGCGCGCGCGCGCTCGATCACGGCCGCGTAGGGCGCCGTGGCCACGTCGATGTGCGCGAGCGGCCGGGCGTCCGCCGCCCAGATGTCGGCGATGCGGCGCATCGTCCGCGACTCGGCCGGCACCAACAGCTCGACCCGCGGCGCGCCCGCGCCGGCGGCCGCCAGCGCGACGCGCGCGCGGCGCCGGGCCGCGGCGAAGCTCGCGGCGATCGGGACGTTCACCGCGCGCTTGCCCGACGCATCCGTCCACCCGAGCGGCCCGTCCACCGGGCGCGCGTAGCCGCGAAACACCTGCTCGATTACACCGCGGCGGTCGAGCAGATCGCACAGCGCGCGGCGTACGCGCGCGTCGCGCAACGCCGGGCGGCGCACGTTCCACACCGCCGCCAGGTAGGCGGGCGCGTCGTACGCAAACAGGCGAACCGCACCGCCGGCCGCGGCGATTGCCTCGTCCACCGGCAGCTGGACGGCCACGTCCAGCTCGCCGGCGGCCAGCGCCGCGAGCGCGCGCTGCCGGCTCGGCTCGATCACGTACACGATGCGGCGCGCGCGCGCCGGCGCGCCCCAGTAGCGATCGAACCGCTCGAGCACGATGCGCTCGCCCGGCTCCCACGCGACCGCGCGCAGCGCCCCGGTGCCCACCGGCGCACGGCTGGCCGGCGCGCTCGCGATCGCGGCCGGCGAGACGCCGGCGAACGCGCGCGCCGACACAACCGGTACGCTCGCGAACGTCTGCTCGCGCCCGAGTCGCGGCCCGCGAAACACGAAGTCGACGGTGCGATCGTCGACCGCCACGATGGACACCGCGTCGTCGACCGCGGACGCATAGGCGGACGGCGCGCGGTCCGGCCCGACGAGCAACCGATAGGTGAACACGACGTCCGCTGCGGTGAGCGGCGCGCCGTCGTGGAACACGACTCCCGATCGCAATGTGAACCGCCAGCGCGTGCGGCCGCGATCGTCGACCTCGCGCCGGTACGAACCGGCCAGGCACGGCTCGACCTCGCCGGTCGCCGTGCGGCGCAACAGGCCCTCGTAGACGTCGCCGAGCGCCACGCGAATGGCGAGCGCGTCCGCCAACAGCGGATTGAGATGCGCCGGCTCCGCCTCGAGCCACACCCGCAACTCGGCGTCCGGGTCGGCCGCGGCCGTCGGGTCGCCCCCCGGCGGCGCGATCGCCGGCGGTCCGGGTACCGGCGGCCGCGGCGGCGCGGCGTCGTCGCGCGCGGGGCTGCGTGCCCCGCGCTCGTAACAGCCCGCCGTTGCGACGGCCGCGACCGCCGCGGCCGCGGCCGCGCGCACCCGCCATCGCGCCGTCCGCATCGCCGCCATCGCACCTCGCCGCACCGGTCATTGATCGGCCGGCGCGTCTTCCTCCTCAGCCAGCGCCACGTCGCGCAGCCGCAGCCAGCCGCCGACAACCTGCGCGTTGCGCACGCGGCGGGCGATCAACCCGACCGGCTCCGGCGCCACGATTCCGGCGATCGGCCACACTTGGCCGAGCCGCTGGGCGATCGCCGGCGCGATCGCCCAGCGATCCGCCGGAGTGGCCGCGCGGCGCATCCGTTCGAGCAGCGCGTCGAGCTGCTCGTCCGACAGCCGCCCGTAGTTGGCGCGACCGCGCGTCTCGAACAGCGGCGCCAGATCCGTGTCCACCAGCGCGCGCCACTCGACGAGCGCGAGGTCGAAGTCGCCGGCGGCCAGCCGATTGCGCAGCACGGCGGCCGTGCCGCGGCGCACCTCGACGAACACGCCCGCGCCGCGCAGTGCCGCGACGATCGCGTCGCGCTCGGCGGCCGGCGCCCCGTCGAGTGCGAGCAGTGCGATGTGCAACCGATCGCGGCCGCGCGCGCGCACCGCGCCCGGCGAGGCGGTCGTCCACCCGGCTGCATCGAGCAGGGCCGCGGCGCGCTTCGGGTCGTACGGGATCGGCGGCGGCTCCGGCCCACTGGCCGGTCCGCCGGGCCACACCGGCCAGGCCACGGGTCGCGCCAGCCCCCGGTACACGCGCTCGGCGATGGCGTCGCGGTCGATCAGCATCGCGAACGCGGCGCGCACGCGCGGATCGTCCAGCGGCGGGCGACTGCCGAACGCGAGGTAGCGCACGGCCGGCGGCCGCAGGTGCAGCGGCGCAAACCGCTCGCGGATCGCCGGCACCTCGGCCTGACCGGGATAGTGCTCGGGGATGAGCGCCGGGACGACGTCGATCTCCCCGCGCCGCGCCGCCGACAGCGCTTGCGCGGCGTCATCGATGCGGACGAACTCGATCGCGTCGACCGCCGGCGCCGGCCCCCAGTAGTTGGAATTGCGCACCAGGCGCACGCCGCCGTCGTCCCACCGGTCGACCCGGTACGGGCCGGTCCCCACGACCGGCCCGCGCCGCGGCGCCATTCGCCCGCGGTAGACCGACGCCGACAGCATCGGCACCTCGGCGAGCGCGCGGATGGTGTAGCCGTTGGGGCGCGCGAGCCGGATGCGCAGCGCGCGCGGACCGACGATGTCCACCGCCTCGACGTCGGCGAGCAGCGCGCGCAGTTCGCCGGCGCCGGTCCGCGGTTGCCGCGCGGCGTCGAGCGAAAACTGCGCGTCCACCGCCGTGAAGGCGCGGCCGTCGTGGAACCGTACGCCGTCGCGCAGTTCGACGCGGATCGTGCGCCCTCCCGGGCCGACCTGCCACGCGGTCGCCAGGCCCGGCGCGTAGTGCGCGGGCTGCCCGGGTCCGTCCGGCGACGGCTCGTAGCGGATCAACGTCTCGAACACGGTGTCCATCACGATGCGCCGGCCCCACTCGGTCGGAGATGCCAGCGGGTGGAGATGCACCGGATCGGCATCCAGCCACACCGACAGGGTGGTCGCGCGGCGCGCCGCCCGCTCGAGCGCCTCGCGCTCGGCCTCGCCGGCGATCGCGGGCGGGTCGACGTCGGTGGCGACCGGCTCGTCGCGCGCGTGCCGCCACGGTTGCGGCCGGGCCGGCGCCCCCTCGCACGCTGCGACCGCCACGGCGAGCACCCACGCTGCGCGGCCCATCCGTTGTGCTTGTTCCAATGTTGCCGGCATGTTATCAACCCTGCCATGCGGAATGCCACGAGGGACGGGATCGGCGCGCTGTCGCTCGCCGTACTGCTGATGGCGCACGCCGGTTGCAGCGGCGACGAGTTCCAAGGACCCGCGGCCGAGGTCCCCCAGTCCAACGTCAAGTTGGATCTGCCGCCGGTGCCGCAGTTCAAGATGCCCGAGCCGTATCCCGACGGCTCGCACTCCGTCGCCGAGATGCGCCTCAAGGGCAACAAGTATCTCGACACGGAGGTCACCGTCACCGGCTACGTCATCTGGATGTACGACTGCGCCACCGCGATCCGCACGCCCGAGATGACCGACAAAGACGTCGAGCGGCTTCTCAAGGAGGAGCCGGAGCGGTGTACGCGACCGAACCTGTACCTCGGCGACAAGCCCGACGATCCGGTCAACCGCGGCATCTGGGTGGTCGACATCCCGCGCCCGCCGCGCGAGGACGAAAAGAAGGTACTGCCCAAGGAAGACCTGGCGGCGTGGCCCGAGGTGCCCGAGTTCAAGGTCGGCCAGCACGTCAAGGTGACGGGTACGTGGGCGCTCAAGTCGCCGCAGGGGTTCGGCAGCAGCACCGGCCTGCTCGTCTACAAATCGATGCAGGATCTCGACGCCCCCAGCGAGGGGGACGGCAACTAGCGGCCGTCGCGCGCGGACACGCCGGCGACGTGCGAAGACAGGGTCGTCGCACGCCCGCAGCGCGCGACGGCGCGTATCGAGACGCGCAGCCGGAGGGCGCAAAGACGTACGCCGGAGATCGCCCGCAGGTCGCGACCGCAGCCAGTCGCGATGCGCGACGGTCTGCCGGGGGCCGCGCTCGCGGCAGGACGGTTACCACGGCGCGAGCAGCGCCGCGCACAGCGCCGGCGACAGTTCGAACGGAGCGGGCGCATCCGGGCTGGTCGCGACACAGTTGCGCCCGACCGCGAGGGTGTGGACCACCGGGGCGGACGCACCCGGGGGCGGGTCGAACTCCAGCTCGACGTCGACCGGCGCGCGCGGGCGTGCGCGCGTAAATCGGACCGCGCGCAGCCGAGCCGCCCCGTCGCGCACCGCCCGAACCGCTTCGGCATCGCGGGCCGCCGGCCAGTCGCCGGTGGCGCCGCGGTCGACGCTGCGACCTGCACGCCGGATCGCGCGCAGCGTCGCGGGTTCCTCGATCCACACGCCCCGATCGTAGAAGTCGACCGCGGTCGCGCGAAACGGCGCCACGGTCGGCAGCGCGAGCGCCACCGGCTCCCCGGCGCGCCGCGCGATGCGGCGGCGGAGGTCGACGTCGACGACCTCACCGCCCAAGTCGACGCGCACCCCGCCGCCGGCGCCACCGGGCGCCACGTCGGTCGCCTCGATGGAACGCACCGCCGCGAGCCACTCGCGGACCGCGTCGGCGTCGGCGAGCCGCCCGTCCGAAAAACGCCAGATCGCGCCGCGTCGCTCGAGCCGCACGTCGCCGATCGCGACGGCATCCGGTTTTCCGCGGAACAACCGCCGATCGACGAGCGCCATCGGCCCGGACGCGAGGAGAGCGCGCGCCGGGGCGAGCGCTGCGTCCGGCAGGCAGCCGAGCCCCGCCTCGGTGTCGGCCAAGACCAGGGAGGGCGAGCCGGGACACGGCCCGCGCACGGCGATCTGTTGCGCCGGGCCCGCCGCGTGGACCCGGACGACCAGGCCCGGCGGCACCTGCGCGTCGTCGACTCCATCGACGAAACGGTCGATGCGCGCGCTGGCGAGAGCGTCGAGAGCCGCGCGCACACGGTCGACGTCGGCGCGCGCCCGTCCGCCGCGTTCCAGGTGTACTTGCAACGGCCTGCCGCTGAACGACAGGTCGCCGGCGTCGCCGTGCAGCTCGAACGCGACGACGTCCTCCGGGGTGAAGTCGAGCGCACGCCGTTCGCGCAGATCCTCGAGCGCCACGTCGAGCGCGCGCACGGCGTCGTCATCGACCAGGTACGCGCGGCCGCCGGCCACGACCCACGTGCGGCCCAGTTGCGGCAGCGCGGCGCCCACGGCCACGCGCGCGCTGCCGGCTCGCACCGACACGCGCACCGGCCCGGCGTCAGCCGGCGTGCCGACGCGATGGTAGGTCAGCCGCTCGAGCGCGGCGAGCGCCGCCGCGACCGCGTCGCGATCCGCGGGCGCGTCCACCGGCCGGATCACGCGCGGCCCGGCCTCCCCCAGCGCGACGACCACGTCCGGCTGTCCGGGGCGCGTCCACGACAGGCGGTCCACGCGGACCGGATCGAACTCCGGCAGCACGCGGGTCGACGACCGGGGCGGCGGCGACGGGTCGTCGACCAGCAGCCCCACGGCCAGCGCGGCGGCGATGACGGACAGCGCGAGCAGCGAACCGCGGCTACCCACGCCGCCTCCGCCACGCGACGATCGCCCCGAGCAGCACCCATGCCAGGGGCAAGCCGACGACGCCGAGCGCGAACACCGCGCGCCGCTGCGCGGCGGTCATGATCAAACGGACGCGTTCGGGCGTCTTCGATCCACCGGCAGCAACGCTCGCCTTGCCCACCAGCCACCGGACGGCCGACGCCACGAGCGCCGCCCCCGCGCCCGCCCCCCGCGCGACGTAGTCGGTGGCCAACGGCCGCGCGGCGCCCAGCACGACGACGCGCGCCCGGTCCCGCTCCGACGCCGCCGCGACCGGCGTCGGGCCGACGCGATCGCCGGCGTCCGGCTCGACGTCGCCCTCGCCGAACAGCGCCGCGAGGTCCGTCTCGGCCCAACCCGCCGGCGACGTCGTCACGAGCGCCACGGCGGGCGGGTCGGCGAACACCGCGCGCGGCGACGTCCACAGCGTGAGCCGCCGCTGCTCGAAGCCGGCCGTCACCGGGTGGGCCGCGTAACCGCCGTACGTACCCCACGCCCCCTCGATGGCCACCGCCGCCGCCGGGTCGACCGCGACGGCGTCGGGCGTGCGAATGCCAAAGCGCGCGAGGACCAGTTCGAGCCCGTGCGGCGTGAGGCGACCGCCATCGGGGAGCGCGTCGACGGCGAGCAACAACGCGCCGCCGCGCGAAAGGTACGCGTCGACCGCCGCCGCGTCCGCGCCGGACAGAGGCCTCGTCGGCCCGAGCACCAGCAGGGCGCGGCAGTGCGCCGGCACCCCCGACGCCAGGTGCCCGACGGCATCGACGCGAACGCCGTCCCGGCGCAAGCGATCGGCCACCGCGGCCGCGTCACCCCCGCGCGGCGTCGCGTCCACCGGCAGTTCGCCGTGCTCGACCGCCGCGCACACCACCGGCCGATCCTCGTCGGTCAACGCGCGGATCGCCGCGGCGAACGCCGGCTCGGCGCGCAGCGCGGTCACCGTCCCGGCATCGAGTTCGTCGGTGCCGAGTTCCGCCATGTCCAGCAAATCCACGGCGCGCACGCGCCCGTCGCTCGCGCGGAACACCACCGCCCCGACGCCGGCGAGCACCTCGCGCGGCACGCCGGACGTCGTCACGAGCGCCTCGAACGCCGCCGGCGCGCGCACCGGGTCGATCGCGCGGACGCGAACGAGCGGCTGGCGCTCGGCGATGCGCCGCAGCACTCGGTCGATCTCGTCGTACACCGGAGCGAACCCCGGCTCGTCCGGCCGCACCAGGATCGCGTCGACCGGAGCGGTCACCGCGTCGACCGCGGCCAGCGTATCCGGAGACAGCGCGTTCACGCGCCCGGCGGTCACGTCCCAGTGCAATGGCCTGCGGGCGGCGTGCGCGACGACGAGCGCGGCGATCGCCGCGACGAGCAGCGCCGCGGCGCCGCGCGCAGCCAGCTCGTCGCGCCGCCGGCGGCCGACCCCCGCGAGCGCGGTCGCCGCCGCGAGCCCCGCTGCCGCCACGCCGGCGAACAGCGCGACCGCCCGGCTGTCGATGTCGCCCCGCGCGAACGCGTCCATGTGCGCGCGCAGATCGATCGCCGCGAGCACGCGCGACCCCGCCCACCTCGGCACGATGTGCGCGAGTTCGCCGCCGACCAACAGCCCCATGAGCGCCGCGAACCCGCCGACCGCGGCGACCACGTGGCTGGACGTGGCCGCGCCGGCCGCGAGCGCGACCGCGACGAACGCCGCGCCGCTGACCGCGACACCGGCATAGGCCGACGCGACCGCCGCCCACTCCGGCCGCGCCCCGGGCGCGGCGAACGCCGCGATCAGCGCCGGAAATGCCAGCGTCGGCGCCCACAGGGTGAGGTAGTGAGCGAGCACGCCGAGCCACTTGCCGACGACGGCCTCGCCCTCCTCGACCGGCGTCGTGAGCAGCGCCTCCCAGTTGCCCGTCCGCCGATCGTCGGCAATCGGCCGCATCGCGAGCGCCGCGATCAACATGAACGCCACGCTCCAATGCAAGAACGTCCCGCCGAAGAACGTGCGCAGCGCACCGCCGAGCGGCGCCGGGCGCGCCGGGTCCGACAGTACCTCGACCACGGCCCAGAACGACACGCCCTGCAGCCCGATGAACAGAGCGCCGACGACGTACGCCACCGGCGAGCGGAACTGCGCGCCGAGTTCGCGCGCGGCGATCGCCGCGATGCGCCGCGCGCGCGTCACGACAACCGCTCCACCACCGCGTCCTCCAGGCTGCCGCCGGCGGCGAGCGCGTCCGGCGGCGCATCCGCGACGACGCGACCGCGCGACATCACCACGACGCGCGACGCCAGCGCCTGTACGTCGTCGAGCCGGTGCGACGACAGCAGCACCGTGTGGCGACCGGCCAAATCGGCGACGAGCCGGCGAAACTGCCGCACTTGCAACGGATCGAGCCCCGTGGTCGGCTCGTCGAGGAGCAACACCGGCGGAGCGCCGAGCAGCGCGTCGGCGAGCGCGACGCGTTGGCGGTAGCCCTTCGACAGGGTCGCGATCCGCGCCGTACGCCGGTCGGCGACGCCCGCGGCATCGAGTGCTTCGTCGATGCAGCGAGCCCGCCGCGCACGCTCGATTCCTTTGATCTGCGCGCGAAATCGCAAGAACTGGTCCACTCGCATGTCGTCGTACAGCGGCGCCGACTCCGGCAGGTATGCGAGTTTGCGCACGGCCCGCTCCCGATCGCGCGCGACGTCGATGTCGCCGATCCACGCCGAGCCGCCGTCCGGCGACAAGAACCCGGCGAGAATGCGCAGCGTCGTCGTCTTGCCGGCGCCGTTGGGTCCCACGAGGCCGACGACTTCTCCCGCGCGCGCGTCGAAGTCGACGCCCGCGAGCGCGACGGCGCGACCGAAACGCTTGGTCAAGCCCTCGACCCGAATCACGGCTCCGTTTTAGCTCGAATCGCCGCCGCGCGCCGGACGGCGGCGGCCGCGCGGCGACGCGCCCGTGAAATCGCCAGACGTGCGGCGAGGGCCGGCGGACGCCCGCGGCACTCGCGCGGGCGTCCCAGCGCGCGGACCCGGCGGGCGCGACAAGCCGCTGCGGGACGGGGACCCAGGAGCCCCCGCGGATCGCCCCGCAGCCGGCGGCGATCCGCGCCCGTCTCTACCCGCCGCGCAGCTCGCCGGGGACCGGCCGCTCGCTCGAGTCGCGCACGCCCTCGGGCCGTTCCAGCGGAAGCGACACGGTGAACGTCGTGCCCTCCCCCGCCCGCGAGTCGACCTCGATCGTGCCGTTGTGTTCGTCGACGATCTTCTTGACGATCGCAAGCCCGAGGCCGGTGCCGCCCTCGGTCCCGGACGTAAACGGCTCGAACAGCCTGCCGCGCATTTCGTCGGGGATGCCCGGGCCGTTGTCCGCGAACACGAGTTCCAGCCGGTCGCCGGCGGCGCGCGCGGCAATCGAGAACCTGCCGCCGGCGCGACCGAGCGCCTGCGCGGCGTTGCGAGCGAGGTTGTGCGCCAACCGGCGGATCTTGGCCTCGTCGAAGTACGCCACGCCGCGATACTCCATGTCGAGCGCGACCTCCACGTTACGGCCCGCGAGGTCGTGGCGGAGCTGCTCGACCAGATCGGCGAGAAACCGGTGTAGATACACGCGTCTCATGAGGACGGTCGTCTCGCCGCGCGCGAA
>RFGE01000222.1 GCA_003696105.1 Deltaproteobacteria bacterium
AACAGCGCGCCGACCCGTACGTGCTCGGCGAGCGCATCGACCTGAACCCGGACGACGGACCCCAACCGGAGGAGGAGGAGTCGCAATGACGGCAGACACCGACCGCTGGCGGCGCAAGGTCGCCGCGTACCTGCACGACCCGCCCGAGAAGGCGCTGATCATGAAGCGCGTGGGCCACGAGCAGGGCACCGTCAAGGCGATGTTCAAGCGGCTATTTGGAACATCCACGATTCCCGACGATCTGGAAGCGACCGTGGAGCGGGCCGACTGGTGGGCAGCCGCGGCCGACCGCGCGCAGTGGCCGCGCGCCCTGAAGGACGCGGTGGTGTGGGCCAATGAGCCGGAGCTGGTTCATCCGCTATCCGGCGCGCGCTACGTGCTGCGAGGCCAGGTCGAGCTCACGGCGAAAGACGTGGTCGCCGTGGGAGCGATGCACACGAACGACGTCGTCGAACGCGTCCTCGGTGACAGCGGCGAGATCCGTGAGGACGACTGGAAGCGCCTCGCTCTCGCGCTGTGGCGCCTGCTTCCGGAGCCGCCGCCGCACGACGACCGCGCTGCGAAGTTCGGCGAGCTGTGGACGCTGCTGCCGGCCGACACGCGCGTACCGGACCACTCGATCTTCGAGCACCTTCGGCTCGCGTCTGCGTTCGCCGGCGCCGGTGACGATCCAGCGCTGATGCTCGTGAGCCTCGGGCCGGTGCAGTCGTTCATCGCCCAGGCGCGCAGCACGTCCGACCTGTGGGCGGGCTCGCATCTGCTGTCCAGGCTCGCGTGGGAGGCGCTGAAGCTCGTGTGCGAGGAGCTTGGGCCCGACGCTGTCGTGTTCCCCGATTTGTGGCGGCTTCCGCAGTGCGATGCATGGCTGGAGCACGGGCCCGCGAAACTGAAGATTCCAGACGAGTACCTACCGCCGGTCAAGAGCCCGGTATTTACGGACTCGCACCCACTGTTCTTTGCGTCGTTGCCCAATCGTTTCGTTGCGATCGTGCCGAGCGCCGAGGTCGACAGCCTCGCCGAGCAACTCGGCGGCTGCGTGCGCGACTGGGCGCTAAACCAGGCCAACGCCGGGTGGAACGAACTGCTCAACGCAGCGGACATCAAGGCCGACGATTCGTTGCGCGAATACGCATACCGGCAAATCGATGCACAGCTCGCCGGCTTTCCAGAGGTCCACTGGGCGGCGGTGCGCATCGGAGAAAAACCGGACGATCTGCGCGCCGCGCTCGCTCAGTTCTGCGACGGTGGCGAGCGCCCGGGCTGGTTCGGCACGGTGGCCGGCGGCCTCGTGCTCGCGGGCAAGGACGTGAAGGTGGACGGCGAGCCGTTTTTTGCGCCGAACGAGGGCGCGCGCTACCCGGCCGCGTACGACCTGCTCGAGCGCGCCGGCGCCGTCATCAAGGCGACCCGGACAGTCGAAGCGCTCACCCAGCAAGGTGACCGCTGTTCCGTGTGCGGCGAGCGTGAGTTTCTCGCGTTCAACAAGGAGGCGCGCAAGCACAACCGAAGTGATGGCCGAAGCGATCTGTGGCAGCGGATTGCCGAGCGCCAGCCGAGCCTGGCGCGACCCGGCGAGCGGCTGTGCGCCGTGTGCGCACTCAAGCGAGCGTGGCCGCGCCTGGCGCGCAACGAAATCGAAACTACCTTGCAGAAGCTCGGGAAAGACGCCGACGGCGAGCCCGTTCCGGATCGCCACATGCGGCGCTACGTCGTCTCGACCCACACGATGGCGCTCGCCCCGGCGCTCGATCGGATGATCGACCGCATTCGCGCCGGCGATACCGTCGGCCTGGACGGGCTGAAAAGCTCCCTCCCGGAGCATTTGCGCCCCGGGCAGCGGGGGGTTCGGCCGTCGGCACTGCCGCGCCGGCTCGCTAGCCGGTTGTCCGAGCTTCGCACGCAGCACGCGACCGAGGCGGACGTCATCCGCGCCCTGCCAGGCGCCCTCGACGCGCTGCGCGAGGCGATACACGGCTCGGAAACAGGTGCCGACGACGCGGACGAACGCGACGCGCGCAACCGGGCCGCGCGCGATCTTGCCGACCTCGAACGCGCGGTCAAGGACGCCGCCGGTCAGGCTCCCGATAGCTACTACGCCCTGGTCCTCATGGACGGGGACCGGATGGGCGCGTGGCTCGCGGCCGACGCCGACGGCCCGGTCGGGCGACCACCGCTGCGTGATCGGTTCCACTCGACGTTCGAGCGGGCCGCGGACGAGATCGCGCAGCGAGGGGAAGGACTCGAGCGTCTGTTTCGCGAGCGACCGGGCCCGTCGCCGGCCTACCACGGCGCGGTGTCGCGGGCGCTCAACGCGTTCAGCCTGCACGCCGTGCCGTTTGTCGTCGAGCGCTTGTTTCACGGCAAGGTGCTCTACGCAGGTGGCGACGACGTGCTCGCCATGGTCGGCGTGCGCGACCTGCTCGGCGTCATGCAGCTTCTGCGCTGCGCGTACTCGGGCATCGAGCCACCGGCCGACCCCGCGGGCGCGTGGCGCGAAGCCTGGCTCGACGACCGGGCGAAGGAGTTTGCCCGCCGTCGCCGCTTCGATCTCCGGAACGACCACATGCGCCTGTCGCTGCGCACGGGCTCGGGCGAGCGTCTGCACCGCATGCTCGGCCACAAGGCCACCGCGTCGATGGGCGTGGTCATCGCGCACCACATGGACCCGCTCGGCGCCGTCCTGCGCGAGCTGCGCGAGGCCGAGAAGCGCGCCAAAGCCGCCGGCCGCGATGCGTTTTCGATCGCGCTCGCGAAGCGCTCGGGCGGCACGTCGCGCTTCACGTGCGGGTGGCACGTGGGCGCGGGCGGCGACGGCGCCTACCGGTCGGCGCTCGACGTCCTGCGCGATCTGCGCCAGGCGTTTGCCGGCAGCACCTCGCGCGGCGCGGCTTACGCCGCGCCGGCGTGGACGGACCCGCTCGTCGGCAGCGCCCGGCTCGACGACGGCGAGTTGATCGCGCGCATCGCCGAGCCGACGCGCTACATCCTGCGGCGCCAGAGTCGCGATGGGACCGACAGAAGCGCCGCACCGCGGCGGGCAGACAGCCTCGCAAAGCTCACGGCCCGAGAACGCGCCCGGCGCAACGACAGCGGCAGACGCGGCCGGTTCGACGCCGGGGCGTTCGTCCGCGACGCTCTCGGGGTGGCCGAGTTTCTGGCGCGCGCCGCGCGAAGGCCGCGCGAAGCCGGCAAGTCCAAACCCGCGGCCGACGGCGCCGTGGTCGACAGGCAGGAGGCGAGTCGATGACGACGGAGTGGATTCAACTCGAGCCGATCGACGTCGTGTCGTTTCGCGGCAACCACCTGTTTGCCGGCTCCGCCCACGGCGCCGCGCTCATGCCCCCGTGGCCTTCGGTGTTCTCGGGGGCGCTGCGCTCGCGCATGCTCGTGGACGCCGGCGTCGACCCGCACGCGTTCGCGCGAGGCAAGGCCGGCGACGCGCGCGTCGAGCAAGTCCTCGGGTCGCCCGACGAGCCGGGCTCCTTCGGTGTCGTCGCGGTCGGCATCCGCGCGGTCGTGCCGCCGCTTACCGAGGACGGGGAGCGCGATCGCGCGCGTGCGGTCACCGATGTGTGGTTTCCGGCACCGGCGGATCTGCTCGTCGTGGACGATGAAGTGGGCCGCTTGTTCGCCGAGCCGATGCGGCCGGTACCGTTCGACGCGCTGCGCGCGCGCGGCTCCGCGCCGCTGTCGCACGTCCCCGTGGCGCGCATGGGCGGCCGCCGCAAGCCGGCGACCGGCGCGTTCATCGGCGCGCGCGGCCTCGCGATGCACCTGCGCGGCGAGCGCCCTGCCGGCGAACACCTGTGTCGCTCGTCTGATTTGTGGAAGCGTCAGACCCGGGTCGGCATCGGCCTCGACGCCGGTACCCGCTCGGTCGAGGAAGGGCTGCTCTACAGTGCCGATGCGATCTGCCTCGCCCCCGCGAGCGACCCGACCCGCGACGCATGCGGCGCGTTCGTAGTCGGCACCCGCGGCGGCGGCGATCTGCTGCCGCGCGGAGGGCTCGTGCGCCTCGGCGCCGACGGTCGCGCGGCGCGGGTCGCCCCGTGCGAGGCCGGTCACCTGGCCGCGTTGTCGCACCCCGGCGCGATCGATCGCCGATTTCGCGTCGTGCTCGCCACGCCCGGCGTGTTCGGCGGCGGCTGGCGCCCGCCGGGGATTGGCGACGACAACGTACTCGAACACCGCAGTATGCGCGCGCGTCTCGTGTGTGCCGCGGTCGGACGCGCTGGCGTCGTGAGCGGCTGGGACCTGGCGAACTGGCGGCCGAAGCTCGCCGAGCGCGTGGTCGCCGCCGGCAGCGTGTACTGGTTCGAGGTGGAAGAAGGCGACCCGGCCGAGGCGCTCGCCGACCTGGGCGAAAACGGTTGGTGGGCCGTCATGGATGACCAACATCGTGCGCGCTGGGCGACCCGGCGCGCCGAGGGATTCAA
>RFGE01000223.1 GCA_003696105.1 Deltaproteobacteria bacterium
CGCCGACCTGTACGCGCGATACTGGCCGGCCGACTGCCACCTCATCGGCAAGGACATCCTGCGATTTCACGCAGTGTACTGGCCCTGCTTCTTGCTGTCCGCGAAGCTGCCGCTGCCCAAGTCGATCGTCGTGACCGGCTTTTGGAACGTCAGCGGCAAGAAGATCAGCAAGTCGATCCCGGCGACGCGCGTCGACCCGGTCGCGCTCGCCGACGACATCGGCGTCGATGCGCTCCGCTACTTCCTGCTGCGCGAAAAGCCGCTCGGTCTCGACGGCGACTTCCGCTACGAGAGCGTGGTCGGCCGCTACAACGCCGAGCTGGCCAACGACCTCGGCAACCTCCTGCACCGCACGATCACGATGACGGACAAGTTCTGCGGCGGGCGCGTGCCGGCCGCGGGTCCGGCCGCCGCAGCCGAACTCGCGGCGCTGGCCGACGAGGTGGCGGCCGCCAGCGGCCGCGCCTGGGAGGCCTACGAACCGTCGCGCGCGCTCGAGGAGGTATGGCGGCTCGTGCGCGCCGCCAACCAGTACGTCGATCAGGCGCAACCGTGGAAGCTGGCCAAGGCCGGTGACAGCGGCGCGGTCGCGGGCGTCATGCGCGCCGCGCTCGAAGCCGTGACCTGGTGCGCTCTGCTGATGGCGCCCGCTTTGCCCCACAAGGCCGACGAGATCCTCGCCCGCCTCGGGGTCGGGGACGCGGACCGGACGGCGCAGCTCAGCCGGTGGCCGGAGCCGGGATCGTTCGGAACCCTGCTGCCGGCCGGCCTCACCGTGTCCCGGGGCGAGCCGCTGTTTCCGCGCATCGACGACGACCGAGCCGAGGCGCTGTACGCCAAGTGGATGGGCGACGCCGGGCTGTCGGCGCCCGCCGCGGACGCCGCCGGCGCGCCGCCGGACGCCGCCGGCCGGCCGCTCGTGTCCTTCGACGACTTCCAGCGCCTGGACCTGCGCGTTGCGCAGGTCGTGGCCGCCGAGCGCGTGCCGAAGGCCGACCGGCTGCTGCGGCTGGAGCTCGACGTCGGTCCGCTCGGGCGCCGGCAGGTGGTCGCCGGCATCGCCGCCGCGTACTCCCCCGAGCAGCTCGTCGGGCGCAAAGTCATCTTCCTCGCGAACCTCGAGCCGGCTACGATCCGGGGGGTCCGGTCGGAGGGCATGGTGCTCGCCGCGGGGGACGACGCGATCGTCGGCCTGTCGGCGGTCGACACGGACGTACCCCCGGGTACCATTATCCGCTAAGGAGGAGGCGTGAGTTCACCCCGTCGAGAACAGCGGCGCGCTCTGCGCATTGCGGTCCACATCCCGACGCTGATCGAACCGGTCGGCCAGCCGGCGCTGCGGCTGCACGATGACCTGGCCGCCGTGTACGAGCGCGTCGCCGCGTCGACCGACCGGATCGGCGACACCCTGCCCGGGGTCGTCCGCGACCTGTCGACCAATGGGGCCTTCATCGCGTGCGAACCGCTGCCGCTGCTGTCGCGCGTCGCCTTCACCTTCCCGCTCGACGGCTTCGGTCAGGTCGAGGCGATCGCGTGGACGCTGTGGCGGCGGCGCGAGGACTGCACGATTCCGGGACCCGACGGCACGCCGGTCGACCTGCCGCGCGGGTTCGGCGTGCTGTTCGAGGCGATCCCGCTCGACGCGCGCATGGCGATCCACGAGCTGGTCAGTCGCGCGGCGCGCGCGCCGGCGTGACGCACCGGCTCCCGAGCTGTCGTGACCGCGACGGAGTTCCGCTTTCTCCCGCGCTATCGCGCCTACGCGTGGACGGCGATCGCGCTCGGCGTCGCCACGGCCGTCGCGGCGCTCGTAGGCGGCGCTCGCGGCCGCGCGCTGTGGACGGCCGTCGGATTCGGCGGCGGTGCGGCGGCGCTCGCGGCGCTGTACTTGCGCTCGCCCGTGTGGCGCTACCGGCTGCGCGTCGACGATCGCGGCGTCGAGCTGGTCGACCACCACGGCGACCGCCGGTTTCTCGTCGAGTGGACCGACGTCGTGCGTTGCGTCGCGTCGCCCGACACCCGCACCCTCGCGCTCGACGGCGGCGGCCCCGAGCGTACCGTCGTCGTCCCCGGCCCGGGCGCGCCGGCCCCCTACGACGTCGCCGACAAAGACGAGCTGTACGAAGCGATCGTCCGCCGCGTCCCGCCGGAGCGGATCGAACGCGTCGATCTGGTAGAACTGGCGCGCCGCTGACGCGGCCCCCTGTCGATGTTCGCCCGCTCGGTCACCATCACCTTCGACGCAGCCGTCCGCGACCTCGCACACGGCTCGGACGCGCGCACGCGCGCCGACGCCGCCGTCGCGTTGGCTGACGCCGCCCCGGGCGCCGAGCGCCACCGCGCCGTGGACGCGCTGATCGCCGCGCTGGCCGACGATCACCCCGACGTCCGCGGCGCCGCGGCCCACGCACTCGGCCACCTCGGCGACGCGCGCGCGGTGCCGGCGCTGGTCGCCGGGCTCGACGACGACGCGCCCATCGCGCGCCAATCGTGCGCGATCGCGCTCGGGCGCATCGGCGACGACGCGGCGTTCGAGCCGCTGCGCCGCGCGCTGCGCGACGGCCCGCCCGACGTCCGGTTCCAGGCGGCGACGTCGCTGGTCGACGTCGCGGGGATCCGCGCGCTGCCGGCGCTGCTCGCCGCGCTCGACGACGACGACGGTGAAGTGCTGTCGGCCGTCGCCCTCGGGCTCGGCGCACTCGGCGACCCGCGTGCCGCCGACCCCCTCGCGCGGCTGCTCGACCACGCCCGCCGTCAGACGCGATTCGACGCCGCGTACGCGCTCGCCGCCCTCGGCGATGCGCGCGGCGTCGACGAACTGGCGGCCGCGCTCGACGACCGCGCGCTGGCGTGGTCCGCGATCGAGGCGCTCGAGCGCGCCGGTGACGCGCGCGCCATCCCCGCCGTGGCCCGCGCGCTCGCGCGGCCGCTGTATCCCCGGCCAATGCGCGTCCGCGCCGCCCAGGCGGCGCTGGCGCTCGGCGCGACCGGCGACGCCGAACGCGCCGCCCGCGCGGTGCTGTGCGACGCGCTGCGCGCGTGGCGGTTCGACGTGCGCGCGCTGGCCGTCGACGCGCTGGCCGCCGTCGGCGGCGCCTGGGCCGCCGCCCCACTCCAACGCCTGCGCGCGGCGCGACGCGGCCGCCGCCTGCGCGACGACATCGACCGCGCGCTGCGCGCGTGCAAGACCCGAGGCTCCTCCACATGACCGACAAGCCCTGTTCCTCCGCGCCGATCGAGTGGATCGACTCCCACGCGCACATCGACGGCCCCGAGTTCGACGCCGACCGCGACGACGTGATCGCGCGCGCCCGCGCCGCCTGCGTGACCGACATCGTCGTCGTCGG
Organism: Deltaproteobacteria bacterium; assembly: GCA_003696105.1. Lineage (NCBI taxonomy): Bacteria > Pseudomonadati > Myxococcota > Myxococcia > Deltaproteobacteria bacterium. Next base: position 3,348 of record RFGE01000223.1, read on the forward strand.
CGCCGCCGGCGACCTCGCCACCGCGGAGCGCGCGGTCCGCCTCGCGGCCGGCCACGAGCGGCTGCACGCGACGGTCGGCGTCCATCCGCACGATGCCGCCAAGCTCGCGCCGGACTGGTGGGAGCCGCTCGAGCGGCTCGCGCGGGCCGACTGCGTGTGCGCCATCGGCGAAACCGGGCTCGACTACCACTACGACCACTCGCCGCGCGACGTGCAGCGGCGGCGGTTCGCCGAGTTCGTCGAGCTGGCGCGCCGCGTCGGCAAGCCGGTGGTGTGTCACATCCGCGACGCGCACGCCGACGCCAAGGCGATCTTGCGCGAAACCGGCGCGGCCGAGGTCGGCGCAGTCGTCCACTGCTTCACCGGCACGCCCGACGACGCGCGCGACTACGTCGACCTGGGTTGCTACGTGTCCTTTTCCGGCATCGTCACGTTCCCGTCGCGCAGCTGCGAGCCGATCCGCGCGGCCGTGCGGCAGGTGCCGCTGGATCGCGTGTTGGTGGAAACCGACTGCCCGTACCTGGCGCCGGTGCCGCACCGGGGCCGGCGCAACGAGCCGGCGTGGGTCGCGCAAACCGGCGAAGTCGTGGCGCGCGCCGCCGGGATCGACGTGGCGGTCCTCGCGGCCGCGACGACCGCTAACGCCCGGAGATTCTTCCGCTTGACAGCGGCGTGAGCCGCGGGTATACACGCGCGTCCCGACACGCGAGCAACCGGCGACGCCGCCGATTTCAGGAGTCTACGTCATGGCAGAGCGAATGGGCCTTTTGGGAAAGAAGCTGGGGATGACCCAGGTGTACGCCCAGGACGGCGAGTGCATCCCGGTCACCGTCATCCTCACCCGCCCCAACGTCGTCGTGGGCAAGCGCACGATCGAGCGCGACGGCTACTCCGCTCTGCAGCTCGGCTTCGAGGAAAAGCCCGAGCGGCTGGTCACGCGGCCCGAGCGCGGCGCCTTCGTCAAGGCCAAGGTCAAGCCGATGCGCGTGGTGCGCGAGTTGCGCCTGCCGCCGGACAAGGTCGCCCAGTACGAGGTCGGCCAGATCGTGTCGGCCAAGGACGTGTTCGTCGCCGGCCGGCCGATCGACGTCACCGGCACGACCAAGGGCCGCGGCACCCAGGGCGTCATCAAACGCCACGGCATGGCCGGCACCAAGGCCAGCCACGGCGTGCACGAGTACTTCCGGCACGGCGGATCGATCGGCTGTCGGCTCACGCCCGGCCACGTCAAAAGGGGCAAGCGCATGGCGGGCCGCATGGGCGTCGACCGCAAGACCGTGCAAAACCTCGAGCTGGTCGACGTCGACGACGAGCGCGGGCTCGTGCTCGTGCGCGGCGCCGTACCGGGCCCGCGCAACGGCTACGTGCTCGTGCGCGTCGCCACCAAGAAGGACGTCTACCACAAGCGCGGACGCAGCGCGGAGCAGGAGCGGTCGAAGAACCCGCTGAAGGCCTCCAAGAAGGCCGCGGCGGGCCGCTAGCGGCTGCCGGCGCGGGCCGGTGCGGACACATCCCATCGGCCCGCGATCTCCGCCCCACGCGACACGAGCGATGGCGCGATCGAAGCTGTCGGACCGGCGCGCGCGCCACGACCACTACCACCAGCGCGCGCGCCGAGAGGGCTATGCGGCTCGCAGCGTGTTCAAGCTGTCCGAGATCGACCGGCGTTTCGGCTTGCTTCGCCCCGGCGCTCGCGTGCTCGACCTGGGCTGTCGCCCGGGCTCGTGGCTACAGTATTGCCGCCAGCGCGGTGCGTCGGCGCTGGTCGGGGTGGATCGCTCGCCGCTCGACATCGACGTACCCGGCGCGCGCATCGTGGTCGGCGACGTCCACGCCGTCGAGCCGGCGGCGCTACTGGCCGAACTCGCGCTCGCAGGCGCCCCGGCCGACGCTCGCTTCGACGTGGTCCTGTCGGACATGGCGCCGGACACCAGCGGCATCCGCCACGCGGATCAGGCGCGCTCCGAAGCCCTGTTCGAGCGCGCGCTGTGGATCGCCCGGCACACGCTCACCCGCGGCGGCCACTTCGTCGGCAAGCTGTTTCAGGGGCCGGAATTTCAGCGGCTCGTCGCCGACTGCCGCGCGTCGTTCGACGCGGTCAAGATGGTCAAGCCCAAGGGCAGCCGGCAACAGTCGATCGAACAGTACGTCGTCGCCCGCGGATTCCGAGGTCTGCCGTGATCCGGCTCGACATCGACCCCGATCGCATCGATCCGCGCGCGATTCGCCGCGCGGTCGCCGTACTGCACGACGGCGGTGTCGCGGCCTACCCGACCGACACGGTCTACGCGTTGGGTTGTGCGCTCGAGGCGCGCAAGGCGACCGAGAAAATCTACCGCGTGAAAAAAATGGATCGCCACCACCGCCTCGCGCTCATCTGTCCGGACGTCGCCACGGCCGCGCAGTTCGGTCACTTCACGCGCGATGCGTACCGCCTCGCCCGCCGATTGCTGCCGGGGCCGTATACGTTCGTCGTCCCGGCTACCGCGGACGTCCCGCGCACGGTACTCGACCGCAAGCGCCGCCAGGTCGGCCTGCGCGTGCCGAACCACCCGATCGCGCTCGCGCTCGCGCGCGAACTCGGCCGTCCGCTGTTGACGACCAGCGCCGGCGCGACCCTCGACGACACGCTCACTGCGTACGGCACCGCCGTCGACGTCGCCATCGACGGCGGCCCGACGCTCGGCGAGCCGTCGACGGTGTTGCGCGTGGACGCCGACGGCGTCGAGGTCTTGCGCGAGGGCGCAGGGCCGATCGACTGGTGACCCGCCCGCCGGCGGGATGTCATCGCCGCCGCCGCCGGCGCTTGTCCGGCGCGGCCGCGTCGGGATCGACGAGGGCGGCGACGCGCGCGATCTCCTCGGCCGACGCCCCCTTTTTCGCCGCGCGCTCGAGCGCCTGACGCGCCTGGCCCCGGTCCTCGTCGCTCGGCGAGCCGGCGACGAGCGCCTCTGCGAACGCCAACTCGTCGGCCGCCGTCGCGACGTTCGCCCCGATCACATCGACGAGTTGCTCGAGCGCGGCGTTCGGATCGCCGAGCGCGAGCAGCGTACGTCCCATGAGCGCGCGCGCCGGAAGGTAGGTCGGGTTCTGGTCCAGCGCCGCCTTCAAGTGTTTCTCCGCGGCCTCGAGCGCGCCGCCATCGAGCGCCATGCGCGCCAGCTCGACGTGCGCGCGGTACGCCAGCGCATTCGGGTACTCGTCGCTGACGTCTTCGAGCGACTGCTCGAAGCGGCGGCGCGCTGCGTCGGCCCGACCGGCGATCCGCAGCGCGAGACCGTGCACCGTCTTGGCGTCCTTTGCTTTGGCCTGCAAGCCCAGCTTGGTGAGCGCCTGGTCGGCATCGCGCCGCGCGCGCCCGCCGACGACGTAGCGCGCCGCCTCGCGCCACATTGCGACCTCCGGATCCCCTGGCGCGAGGGTCGCCGCCTTGTCGAGTTCGGCCAGCGCGTCCTCGTACTTGCCCGCGTCGAACAGCGCGCGGCCGCGCACCTTGCGCACGACCGGCGCGTCGATCCCGTCTACGTTCGCGACGGCCGCATCCGCCAGGCCGCTGGCGAGCAACAACTCCGCGTCGAGCGCGGCGACGAGCGGATAGCGGTCCGGCTCCGCCCCGGCCCAGCGGATGCGCCGCCGCGCCTTGAGCGCCGCCTCTACGCGGCCGAGGTCGAGCTGCGCGAGCGCGACCCGCGCGAGAAAGCGCGGCGCGTCGATGCCCGTGGCGCTCGCGAGCGCCTTGCCCATCTCCTCGTAGTCCTCGAGCTGGCGATGGGTCGACACCAGCGCGAGCGCCTTCCACGCGGCGACCTTGGGACCGGCGTCGTCGCTGAGGCCCACGTTGATGTCGTCGACGGCTTCCACCGCTTCGCTGTAGCGCTCGGACCGAGCGAG
>RFGE01000224.1 GCA_003696105.1 Deltaproteobacteria bacterium
GTCGCTCGCGTACGGCCGTCTCGCGTACAAGAAGCAACACCTCGAGCCGCTCGATTACATGATCGACCGTTTCAAGAAGCCGGCCGACGAAAACGCCAAGAAGGCGGACGCGGAGGCCAAGAAGGCCGAGAAGTACGAAAAGATCGGCGCCGACTACGAAAAGAAAGCACTCGCGGACAAGAAGAACCAACAAGCGCTGATGAAGAAGGCGAACGACGCGTTCGCCAAAGCGGAAGGCCACCGGGACGAAGAGGCGCGGCTGCGCGGAGTCTCCGACTCCTACCGCGGCTACCAGCGCGGGTTTGAGGAATCGAAATGGCGCGCCGAAGTCGGCATCGAGTGCGGCAGCGACCCGATGTGTTATGCCAAGTACCTCGACGCGAAGGACATCGCGGTGGGCAAGCCCGGCCTGCCCAAGGCCGAACGCGCGCTCATCCAGTTGGCGAAGCTCGGTCCAAAGGCCGCGCCGGCGCTCGACGCGCTCCTCAAGCACGTAGACACCTCCGAACGCATCGTGCGCCAGGGAATCCTGTTGGCGCTCACGCGCGTCGCTCCCAAGCCGTGCGACCGGTGCGTCCAGCGGCTCGACGAGGTGATCAAGGCGCAGGAAAACCAGACGACGCTCGACTACCTCACGGCCGACACGCGCATCGTGCGCAACTACTTCCGCTGGGCAGGCCGCTGATGCGATAGCCGGAGCCTGCCGAAAACGTCAAAACGCCCTCGGCTGTGCGCCGAGGGCGTTTTCCGTTTCGGGGGTGAGCGATGGGACTTGAACCCACGACCACCAGGGCCACAACCTGGTGCTCTACCAGCTGAGCTACGCCCACCGTAACGAGGTTTGCCAATTGTGCGCGACCGCCGGCCGCCCCGCCAGGCCCGCCTGGCAGGACTCGAACCTGCGACCTCGGGCTTAGAAGGCCCTTGCTCTATCCGACTGAGCTACAGGCGGTCAAGCCATTACCTGCCAAGAACGTCTTCGATTGTCAGGCGGTCGGGGTGAGAGGATTCGAACCTCCGACACCCTGCTCCCAAAGCAGGTGCGCTACCAGGCTGCGCTACACCCCGCCGGGGGCACGATCATCTACCCTGTCGGGGGGCGCTTGGCAAGCCGGAAGTGGTCGATGAGCAACGGCTTCAGCGCCGCCATCGCGCGCGCGCGGTGCGAGCAGCCGCCCTTCGTCCCCACACCGACCTCCGCGAACGTCGCGCCCAGTTCGGGGACGAAAAACAGCGGGTCGTAGCCGAATCCGCCGGTGCCGCGCGGCTGCCGCAGCACGCGCCCTTCGCAGACGCCGGTCGCGGTCAGAACCGTGTCGCCGTCGCACAGGGCGAGCACGGCGCGAAACCGGGCCGTGCGGCGGTCGTCCGGCACATCCTCGAGATCGGCGAGCAGCCGCGCGTTGTTCGCGGCGTCGTCGCCGTGGGCGCCGGCGTAGCGCGCGCTGTGGACGCCGGGCGCGCCGCCGAGCGCGTCGACCTCGATGCCGCTGTCGTCGGCCAGGGCGGGCAACCCGGTCGCTGCAGCCGCCGCCCGCGCCTTGCGGATCGCGTTGGCCTCGAACGTGTCACCGTCCTCCACGACGGCGGGCAGCGGCACGTCGTCGGCCGACAGCACGTCGATCGGCAGATCGGCCAACAGCTCGCGCAGCTCCGCCACCTTGCCGCGGTTGTGCGTCGCGAACACCAGTCTCGGGCGGTGCGGCCGACTCACGTGTGCCCCCCTTCCCGGGCGGCGTCGATCGCCGCCTGCTGGGCGGCACACAGCCGGCGGATCCCGCCGGCCGCGAGGTCGAGCATCGCCGCGAGCTGGGCGCGATCGAATGGCTGGCGCTCGGCCGTGCCCTGCACTTCGACGAGCCGGCCCGACTCGGTCATCACGACGTTCATGTCGACCTCGGCCGCCGCGTCCTCCTCGTATGACAGGTCGAGCCGCACCTCGCCGTCGACAATGCCGACCGACACCGCGGCGACGCGTTCGCGCAGAGCCGGCGCACCGTCGCCCAGGGCCAGCGCGAGGGCCACGCATCCCCCGGTAATGGACGCGCACCGCGTGCCGCCGTCGGCCTGCAGCACGTCGCAGTCGAGCGTGACCGTCCGTTCACCGAGCTGGTCGAACGCGACGACCGCGCGCAACGCCCGTCCGATCAGCCGCTGGATCTCCTTGTCGCGGCCGCCCTGCGAGCGGCGTCCGCGCGTGTGTGTCGCACTCGGCAGCATCGCATATTCCGCCGTCACCCAGCCGGTGCCCGGCGTCTCGACGAACGGGGGCACGCGGTCTTCGATCGATGCGGCGCACACCACCCAGGTGTCGCCGAGCCGGATCAGCGCGCTGCCGGCGGGATGGCGCTGAAAGCGCGGGGTGATCGACAGGGGCCGAAGCTCGTCGTTTGCGCGTCCGTCGGGGCGAGGCATCCGCCGTCGTATAGCACGCGCGCGCGGGCGCGACGCGGGGGCGGCGCGGTCACGGGCCGGCCATCGCGGACGCGAGCGCCTCGCAGATCGCGGCGCGCGTGTCGGGCCGGCGCAGCTGCGGGCCTTCGATCGGATGGTCGAGGAAGCCGACCTCGACGAGCACCGCCGGCATGGTGAGCCCGAGCAGCACGTGCATGGCGTCCTGGCGCACCCCGCGATCGCCCTCGGGTCCGCGGACGGAGCGGAGGGCGCGCTGCACGCGCAGCGCCAGAGCGGCCGACGCGGGCAGCGCGAGGCTGCGCTCCACGTCGTCGAGCAGCGCGGCGGTCCGTCGGTCCACGCCAGCGCGTGCGGGGCCGTCGTCGTACCGCAGCGCCGGCGCGTCCACCTCGATGGCCTCGGGGGTGAGCACGTACGTTTCGTAGCCGCGCTGATCGTGGCGCTCGGTGGCGTTGAAGTGGATGCTCACGAACCGGTCGGCGCCGAGAGCGTGGGCGCGGCGGACGCGGTCGCGCAGCGACACGTACTCGTCGCGCTCGCGCGTGAGAGCGACGCGGAAGCCCGCCGCGCGCAGCCGTTCCGCGACGCATCGGGCCATGGCGAGGGTCTCGCGCTTTTCGTACACGCCGGGTTCGGCGCCGGGGGCGCCGGTGTTCGCGCCGCCGTGGCCCGGGTCGATCACGATGAGGGGCGCGTCCGCTGGGGGCTGCGCGATCGCCGCCGCAGGTGCCAACCCGAGCGATAGCATGATGAGAAGGCGATTCATCCTACATGTAGGATATCATCCCACTTGGCAGGGCCAACATTTTCGCTGGCCTCCCCGCGCCGCGCGCTGCCGAAGGGCGCACCGTCCCCCCGGCGCGCCCGCCGCGGCCGGCTGTCGACGGCAGGCGCCGGCAATCGCCCGCCTTGACCCAACCCATTTATTTCGCTACGTTTTTTCCATGTCGAGGTCGTCGCACCGGGCGCTCGACGCGAGCCTCGTGTTGCTGGCGGCGATGGGGGTCGAGCTGGCGCTCAACCGCCTGGCCGTCCCGGCCCTCCGGCCGCTCGACCGCTCGCCGCCGGGGTGGTACGCCGCCCTCGACCACGCGGCTCTGTTCGTCTTCCATTTCGCGTCGGTCCTCGCGGTCGCGGTGCTCTTGCGCGCGATCTGGCAAACCGTCGCGGACGCGCCGCGCAGCCGAGCCGTGCGCGGCGCCCTCGCGGCGTCCGGGTTCGCCGCGGCCGCCACGAGCGGATGGGCCATCGTCTGCACGCCGTCGCTTCGGCTCCAGTTCGCGCTCCAGACGGCGTTCTCCGCGACCATTGCGGTCATCGTGTTGTCGCAGGTGCGACGGCGCGGCCACCTGTGGACGAAGCTCGGCGTCGTCGTCGTCGCGGTGCCCCTGTTGGCGCAGTACTACGCCCCGTTCGTGTTGCGCGTGATCGACGGCGCCGACCTGTCGCTGTTCCCGAACATCCCGCATCACGAGTTGCCCAACCGCGTGCGGAACTGGGGCCAGGTGTCCATCGCCGTCGCGGCGCTCGCCTCCCCGTACCTGTTCGCGCCCCGCCCCGCGCGATGGTCTCTCGCAAAACCGGCCCCGCTCGTGGTCGCCACGTTCGTCGGTCTGGTCGCCGGCATCGTCGTTCGCGAACAGCGCGCCGTCGGCACCGAACTCGCAATGATGGGGCTCGGCATCGACATCGGCCCGACCGGCGCGCCCCACGGCATGGTCGGCATCTACCTGCTCGCGCTCGTGTCCATCACGTGGACGCTGGTGTCGTGCCTGATCGCCGAGGCCCCGGCGCGACGGCGAATCGGAGTCGGTCTCGGCCTGCTCGTCGTCGCGGGCTACGCGTTCGCGTGGCCGCTGCAGTACGCGGTCGCCCTCGTCGGCCTGTTGGCGATCGACCGGGCGGCCGACGACGTGCGCCGCCAGGAATCGGAGTTGGAGGCGGCCGGCGCCGCGTTCCACCTGCCCGCAATCGCGGCGGCGGCGTGGGCCGACTACGTCCGGTCGATCGTGAACGCGCTCGGCGGCGACACCCACGCGCAGTCAATGACGAGCCAGCACGGTCACGGCGCGACGGTCACGCACATCGTCGGACGCCGGCGCGGTGTGCCGATGCAACTGCGCATCACCCGCAGCCACGGCGCGGTCCAGGTCGTCGACGTCACGCTCGGCCGCCGGCCGCCGGCGGACCGCGAACCGGATTGGACTCTTCACGCGCGATCGGAGCGGGTATTCGCGATCGGCTCGCATCCCGAGCCGCCACCGACACACGCACCGGCCACAAAGACCGGCGATGCGCTGTTCGACCGGCGCTTTCGCGTGCGCGACGCCGGCGGTGTGACGGCGGCGTTGCTCGACGACAGCCTCCGCGCGCGCGCGACGGCCGTGCTCGACGGATGGCTCGCGCTGTGGCGCGGCGACTCGTTGCACTATCGCGTGTGCCCGGGCCGCGGGGCACCGCTGGACACGCCGATCCCCATCAGCGAGTTGGCCGCCCGCGGCGCGCCCGGCGCCGACGCCGCAGCCAAGATAATCACCCTACTCGACCTCCTCGCGGACATCGCGCAGCGCGCGAAGCTCGACGCAACCGCCGGCACCGACGAGAGGACGCCCGCCCGCGCGCCGCACGCCGCCTCCGACGCCGCGCCGAATGCCGCCGGCACCGACGACGGGACGCCCGCCCGCGAGCCGCACGCCGCCTCCGACGCCGCGCCGAATGCCGTCGGCACCGACGGCGTCGCGGCTGCCGCGCCGCCGCGCGGCGTGGGCGACGACGACACCGCCGCCGACTGATCGGGTCGCTCGGGCGCTCGCCGCTAAATGAGGAATCATGTGTCCCGTACGGAGGATCGCGAGCCACATTGCGTCGACGGCAAGGCGGAGCGACGAAGTAAGGGTGGGCCCCCTTTCGAGGAGCTCCAACGCCGCCAACGGCGTGAGGGGGCCGCGAGGACCGTACGCGATGCGTGATTCCTCATTTAGGAGGCTGTTGCGTATAGGCGCGCCAGCGAGGTTGCGAGATGCGAGGCGAGGTTCGGCGCACGCCCGCAGCGCACGAGGGCGCGTATCAACATACGGAACCGAAGGGCGCGAGGACGTACGCCGAAGATCGCCCGCAGATCGTGACCGCAGCCAGCGGCTATGCGCA
>RFGE01000225.1 GCA_003696105.1 Deltaproteobacteria bacterium
ACGTCGGCCGCGCGCGCGCGCGGCCCGGCGTCGAACGCGCCCGCCGTGAGGAGCGCGGCCAGCCGCGCGCTGCTCGCGCCGGCCGACCGCACGCGCTCGACGATGCGCCGCCGGGCGCGCAGGAACGCGTCCTCGAGGCCAGCCCCCGTCGTCGCCATGCGCGCGACGGCCATCACTTCTGCGATCGCGTCCGCCGCACGGTCCGCGTCCACGTCGCCCGCGATCTCGAGTGTGCCGGTGCCGGCGATCTGCCGGTAGTCGACGGTGATTCCGTAGCTGGCGCCGAGCACCTCGCGGATCCGGCGCGCGCGCTCGTCGAGCGCTTCCGCCAACACCTGCATGGCTGCGTCGGTCTGCGCATCCGCGACGGGCATCGCGAATGCGTAGGCCACTCCCAGGGTCGCGGATCCGTCGTCGCGCACCGCGAAGGCGCGCAGCGGGGCGGGCTCGATGCGCGCGACCGGAGGCGACGGCGGGGGCGCGGGTCCGGCGGAAAATGCGCCGAACAGGTCGCGGGCAGCCGATTCGATCACGTCGGGGTCGAACTGCCCCGCGACGATGAGTACGGCGCCGCGCAACCCGCGCCCACCGGCCGCGAACGGCTGCAGGTCGGCCACCGACAGCCGCTCGACGAGGTCGGCCGTCAGCGCCGTCTGGCGAGACAGCGGGTGCCGCGCGCCGTACAGGGCCCGCAGCACGGCGGCAGACAGGCGCGCCTGCTCGCGGGCGTCCGGCGGCTCGCCGGCGCGCAGCCGCCGCAGCAGGTCGACGCGCGCCTTCTCGGACACCTCTGCCCGTTGCGCGTACAACCCAAGCTGAAACAAGGATGCCTCCACCCGGTCTGCGGGTGCGCGGATCCGCCAGCCTGACCATCGCCGTGTGGCGATCGGCGTGACCGTGCCCGCGAGAAAACTCCAGCGCCACGCAGCGTAGCGGTCGACTGGCTCCAGCGTGTCGAAGTCGGGGCGCGCGAGCGAGGTCGCGACGGCGACCGTACCGGGTTTGTCGGGCGGGTCGTGATCGATGCCGATCGGGTACAGCAGCCTCAGCTCGACCACCGGAAACCGCGTGGTCGGCGCGAGCACGACGCGAAGCCCATTTTGGAGCGAGAAACTGCGAATCGTCGGTTTCCAGCGCTGCGCCGGCACCGGAATGTCGCGTTCGAGATCCGTTCGATCGACCGCGGGCAGCCACGGAGCCGCGTCGTAGCGGGCGCGGCTTTGCTGGATCGACGGGGCTGCGGCGTCGGCGTCGGAAGTCGGCACGACATAGAAGATCCGCGTCGACGCGCGCTCGAAGCCGCGCAGGCGGTCGAGCACCCGATCTGGCGGGACGTGGGCGCGCCGCCGCAGTGCGTCGTACGCGCTGCCCGCCGCGCCGTAATGGCAATATTCGCCGAGCACGCGCGCCCGGGCGTATACGTCCTCGATCGAGGACACGAAGTCGGTGAGGGAGTCGGTCAGCAGTCGGATCGCCAGCCATCGTTCGCCGTCGTCGCGCGCGATTCGCCGGACGAGGGCGAAGAAGCGGTCGACGGCCGGCTCGAGCGCGTTCGGGTCGTCGACCTCGATGACGACGGCTTGCAGCGGCGCGCGTTCGCCGCCGAAGCGAAGTACTTGAGCGTCGACAATCGAGTCGTCGTCGCCGACGAGGCGGTACAACTCCTGATCGAGGACGCGCTCGGCGATGTCGTCGTGGCTGGCGACCTCGTCGGTGATGATCGTGGCCGGGCGGACGATGACCGCGAACGGTCGTTTCACCGGAAGGCGGTAGCGCGTGCTGCGGCCGTCGAAGCCGGGAGCGTGCACGTTGGCGCGCAGCGGTGCCGGCGGCTGGACGATGTTGCCGAACGCGCTCCGGATCACCGCCGCCGCGGCCCGCGGGTGGACGTTGCCGGTCACCACGACCAGCGCGCGGTCCGGGCGGTAGTAGCGGTCGATGAAGCTGCACACGTCGGCGCGGCTGGCCGTGCGGATGGACGCCTCGTCGCCGCCGGGCGGGTGGCCGTACGGGTGCGACGGGCCGTAGATGTCGGCGAGCAGTTGCTCCATCAACGTCGCGTACGGGCCGCTGCGCCGGCGCAGCTCGCTGATCACGACGTCTTTTTCGCGCTCGAAGCGGGCGTCGTCGATGTCGGCGCAGGTCGTCCGCATGCGCTCGGCCTCGAGCGTCAGCAGCTGCGCGAACTTCCCCGCATCGGCGACGGTGTCGTACTGGGTGCTGTCGGCGGTGGTCTCGGCGTTGAACCACAGCGCGACGGCGGACAGACGGTCGAACAGGGAGGCGCCGTCGCGCGTCTGCTCGAACATCATGTGTTCGACCAGGTGGGCGAGGCCGGGCCGGCCGGGCGGATCCTCGGCCGCGCCGACGGCGTACCGCACGCTCACGTGGACGAGGTCGGTTTCGTTCTCCGGGACGATGATCGCCGCAAGCCCGTTGGGCAACTGGAGCGGATGCAGCGGCAGGCGGAGCATCGTGGGGGCCCATTCGGCGGGCGAGGACGGCCGCCAGGCCGGTAGCGACCGCGTCGCCGGGGAGCCGCCGCACGCGGCCGTCGCGACGGCCGCGGCCGCGCACGCCGCGAACGTCGGGCGCGTCGCGCGCATCAGAACCTGCCTCCGAGAGACAGGACGGCGCCGCCGGGCGCGGGCGCGACGGCGAACGTCGCCGCCGTGCCGGTCGCCTTCGCGGCGCCGCCGGTGGCGCGACGGTCGGCGGGCGCCGGATGATCGCGCAGCAGCCACCACGTGGTCGCGATCGCGAATCCCGCGCCGACCCCGAAGGCGACGTACGCGCCGCTGCGCAGCCGGCCGACGCGATCGCGGCGGCTGCGCAGCTCGTCGCCCTGGACGAACCGCTCGTTCCCCTCGGTGCCCGCGGCTCGGAGGAGGAGGCCGGCGCCGATACCGGTGGATACCAGGGCCGCGCCGTAGCCCCACACGGCGAGGCTCGCATCGCGCCGCTCGCGCCGGTACGTGCGCCGGCTCGCGTCGACGCGCGCGTGCGCCCGCACGCCGCGCTGGACGACCCGGTCTGCCATGCGCGTGCCGTCGGACGAACACAAAATGGCCGGCGGCGACACCGTCACTCGGCGTCCGGCGGCGCCGGTCACCTCGCCGGTCCACTCGCCGCACCCGGGCCGTTCGGCGTGGACGACGTGGCGGCCGGGCGTGGTGAACACGGACGTCTGCGCGCCGGTCACGGCGATCGTGTCGCCGTCGAGCCAGAAGGCGACCCACGCCCCCGGCTCTTGATCGCCGCGGTCGACGACGAGCTCGAGCCGGCCGGCGCGCAGCCGGCGAATGACGGCGCGAGCCCGGGTCGCCGCCCGGGCGTCACCGGTGTGTTCGGCCACCGCCTCCGCCGCGCGCAGCCACGCGACCGCGTCGCCGATGCGGCCGGCGCGTTCGGCGCATCGGGCGGCGGAGACGTAGTCGTCGCCGGAGGAGGACGCGCGCGCTTGCACCTCGATCGCCGCGCAGTCGTCAGCCGCGCCGCCCGGGTCCGACGGCGCCGGAGCCTCCGCCGACGGCGCCTCCCGTGTCGGCGAGGGGCGTTGCGAGACCGTTTGCGCCCGGAGCACGGGCACCCGTCCGAAACAACCGATCAGGATCAGGAACGCTGCACGTCGCATGGGAGAGGGATGCCTGGACGCTAACGCAGACCGCTGCGCCTGTCACCCCAAAAATGCGGCGCGCCGGCGACCGGCGCTCGTCCCCCGCAGCCGTGCGGCGCGCCGGCGCCTACCGCGGCATCTCCTTGATGTACACGTCGTGCTTGCTGTACGGGATTTCGATGCCGGCGGCGCCGAGCGCCTTGTACACGCGCACGTTGAGCGCGTCGGTCACGCGCCCGCGCGCCTCCGGATCCTCGATCCACACGAGCAGCTGGTGCACGAGCCCCGACGCGCCGAACTCGCGGAAGCGGACGCGCGGCTCCGGGTCGGCGGCGATCTCGGGGTGGTCGGCGCACGCCAGCAAGACGTCGCGCACGCGGTCCACATCGGATCCGTACGCCACCTCGACGGTGATCGCGATGCGCTGTTTGACCGACGGGCCGCCGGTCTCGTTGACGATCTTGGACGCGCCGATCACCGCGTTTGGGATCGTGATCTCCACGTCGTCGCGGGTGAGGATCCGCGTCGACCGCAGGCCGATGCGCGTGACCTTGCCGCGCAGACCGCCGTCGAGCACGATGAAGTCGCCGAGCTTGTAGGGCGCGTCTGCGACGATGAAGATGCCGGAAAACAAGTTGGCGAGCGTGTCCTTGGCGGCGAAGCCGACGGCGATGCCGACGATGCCGGCCGATGCCAACCACGCGGTGACGTCGATGTCCCACGCCAGGAACATGAAGTACACGGCGAGCCCGCCGACCCCGATCTTGACGAGCATGTCGAACACGGGCAGCGTGCGCGGTTGCACGACCGAACCGTCTCGCGCGGTGCGGCTCATCGAGTCGAGCACGGCGTGGCCGATGCGGAACGCGGCCCGCGCCCACACCCATACCGCGACCGTCTGCAACAGCGAGTGCGTGACGCTTCGTACCCCGTCGTCGAGGGGCGCGACATCGGCAGCCCGCGCGAGTCCGAGGCACAGCACCGTCATGAACAGCGGCTCGCGCAGGGCACCGACGACCACGTCGTCGAGCGTGGTCGCCGTGCGGGCGACCAAAACGCCGAGCGTGCGCGCGAGGACCGTGCGCGCCAGCGCCGCCGCGACGATCGCGACCGCGACGACGACGGCCGCGCGCGGCCACGGGTTGGCGAGCGCGCGCTGCACCCAATCGACGATTGCGTCCATCGCCGGCTGCCTCCCGTCGTGCGGCGACCGCTACAGGCCGAGGTAGGACCGGATGAACCCGGTCACGTCGCGCAGCACCTCCGGGTCGAATGGGCTGCGCAGCCTTCCGGCCTCGAGCATCTCTGTAAACGATACGCTGCCGCCCACCTCGCACATCGCGACGTAGTCGCGCAGCGCGGCGTCGCGGTCTCGCTCCGCGCGCATCCACACCTGCGCCGCGCACACGAACGCGAGCGCGTAGTCGATGTAGTAAAACGGCACCTGGTAGATGTGACCCTGGCGCTGCCAGATCGTGCCTTGGCCCAGGTACGGCAGTAGTCCGCCGTAGTCGCGGTAGGGCAGGTAGCGGGCTTCCATGTCCAACCACCGCGCGTTGCGCTGCGGCGGCGACAGCGACGGGTCGGCGTAGATCTCGTGCTGGAAGTGGTCGACCGCCGCCATGTACGGCAGCATCGCGATCTCGGTCTCGACGTGGATGCGCCGATAGCGGTCGGCGTCGTCGCCGAAGAACAGCTCCATCCACGGGTAGGTGAGAAACTCCATCGCCATGGAGTGGACCTCCGCGGCCTCGTAGGTGGGGAATGCGTATTCGATGAGCGGCTGATCGCGCGCCGACCAGCACTGGAACGCATGCCCGCACTCGTGGGTCACCACCGCGACGTCGTGGTCGGTTCCGTTGAAGTTGGCAAACACGAACGGCACGCCGTAGTCGGCGAAATTCGTACAGAAGCCGCCGGGGGCCTTGCCGTCGCGGAGTTCGAGGTCGAGCAGCCCGCAGTCGTCCATCATCGCGAAGAACGCGCCGACGTCCGGGTGCAGTTCGTCGTACATACGGCGAGCTGCCGCGACGATCGCGCGCGCGTCCCCGCGCGGCCGCGGGTTGCCGCGTACATCGAACACCGGCTCGTCGTGAAACAGCAGCGGCTCGACGCCGAGCCTGCGCGCCTGCGCGCGGCGCAGATCGGCGACCAGCGGCACGACGGCGTCGCGTAGCGCGTCGCGGAACACCGCCACCTCGTCGGGGCCGTAGTCGGCGCGCGACATCAGCTTGTAGCCCAGCGGCGTGAACCCGTCGTAGCCGAGCGCCCGGCCCATGTGGTCGCGCAGCGCGACGAGCCGGTCGTAGATGCCGTCCAGGTCGCCGGCGCGCGCGGCCAGGAACGCGTCGCGCGCGCGCTGCGCCGCCAATCGCGTATCGCGGTCGGCGTCGGCGAAATAGCGGGCGATGCCGCTGAGGCTCAGCTTCTGGCCGCGGAAGTCGACGCCCGGCTCGGACATCAGCTCCTGATAGCGGCTCGTGAGGCGCGCCTCCTCGGCGAGGGCGTCGCGAATCTCGGGGGCGAACGTCACCGCGGCGCACTGTTTGAGCCGCAACAGTTGCGGGCCGAAGTGCCCCGCGAGGGCGTCCCGGTGCGGGCAGTCGAGCAGCGCGCGCGCGTACACCACGTCCAGTTCGCGGCGGAGCGGCGCCGTCTCGTCCCAAAACGCCTGCTCGGCCTTGCGCGCCGGATCGCGGGTGTCCTGCTCGTAGCGGACGGCGGCGATGTTGTAGGCGGTGTCGACCCGGCTGCGCAGCGCATTCCACTGCGACACGGCGGCGATGGCGTCGGCGGCGGTGGCGGCGCCGGTGACCGCGCCGGCCAGCGCGCGCGCCTCGGCGGCGACCGCGTCCAGGTCCGGGCGCCGATAGGCGCGGGCGATGTCGTCGAACGAACGTGCGGGTGTGCGCATCGGCGGGAACCTACCACGGGGCGCCGTTCGGTCGCCGAACGATCGCTCGCCCGCGGGAGCCCGCGGAATCGCGACGGAGGCCGGCTCGGCCGCGGCGGCACCGTGGTAGGCTGATGTGCGACCGATGAGCGCCGCGGACAGGGCAGGGGCAACCGTGTTGGTGGTGGACGACGAGTCGGGGATTACCGCGATGCTCGCCGATCGGCTGTCGTTCGCCGGCTACCGGACGCTCGTGGCGGAAAGCGCCGAGCGCGCCATGTCCCTCGTGCGCGCGCGCTGTCCCGACGTGATCCTTACCGACCTGTACATGCCGAACGTCGACGGCGCGGAGTTCATTCGGCGCCTGCGCGACGAGGGCTACGACGTGCCGGTCATCGTGATGAGCGCCGGCATCGAGGGGGAAATCGCCGCGATCCGCGCGCAGGCCACCGCGTTTTTGGAGAAGCCGTTTCACATGAACCGCGCGGTCGAGGCGGTCGATCGCGCGCTCGGCATCCAGACCGAGTCGTGACCCGTCGCTAACATGCGGGCACCCACCGCCGCGCTCGCGGCGGCGGCGCGCAGATCGCCTACACTGGTCCGGGGTGTCGAGATTGGAACGCAGGGGGGCGAGCGCCGACGGCCGCTTTCAGCTGCGCGCGCGGCTCGGCGAGGGCGGGATGGGCGTGGTGTACGAGGCCTTCGATACCGAGTTGTCCACTTCCGTTGCGATCAAGACGCTGCGCACGCTCACCGGCGACGCGCTGGCCCGGTTCAAGCACGAGTTCCGCGTCGCCCGCGCGTTCGCGCATCCGAACATCGTTCGGCTCGGCGAGCTGTTCGAGCAGGACGGCGAGTGGTTCTTCACGATGGAACTGGTCGACGGCTGCGACTTCCTCGAGCACGTGCGCCCGGGGTCGACGCACCGGCTGGCGGTCACGCCGGGGCTGGCGCCCGATGCGCCGCCGGCGCCGGCCGGCCAGACGGCTCCCGGAACCCTGGACGAGGCCCGGCTTCGCGATGCGCTCATCCAACTCGCGCGCGGGCTCGGCGCACTCCATTCGGCCGGCATCGTCCACCGCGACCTCAAGCCGTCCAATGTGAGGCTCACGCGCGACGGGCGGCTCGTGCTGCTCGACTTCGGCCTGGTCGCTGCGGTAGACGGCGGCAGCAGGCGCGCCGATCGCGTGGTCGGCACGGCGGCGTACATGGCGCCGGAACAGGCGGCCGGCAGGGGGGCCGTGCCGGCGTCCGACTGGTACGCGGTCGGCGTGATGACCTACGAGGCGCTCACCGGCACGTTGCCGCTGGACGGAACGTCGCTGGAAATGTTGATCGCGAAACAAACTGGAGACCGCATCGCGCGACCGCGCGACGTGGCGCCGGGCGTGCCGGTCGACCTCGACCGGCTGTGCATGGATCTGCTCGATCCCGACCCGGCGGCGCGGCCCGGCGCCGCCGACGTGCTGCGCCGCCTCGGCGCGCCCGGGCCGGCGCGGTCGCGCGCGCCGGCGGCCGACGCGCCTGGCGGCGCGCGCCGGCGGCGCGGGCTGATTG
>RFGE01000226.1 GCA_003696105.1 Deltaproteobacteria bacterium
AACAACGTGCTCGCCCCCGGCGACGTCGAGGTCGTCCCGATCGAGCGCGGCGGCGACGCGACGTACCACGGCCCCGGCCAGCTCGTCGCATACCCGATCGTGCTGTTGCGCGACGGCGAGCGCGACCTGCACCGTTTTTTGCGCAACCTCGAGGAGGCGATGATCCGCACGTGCGGCGACTTCGGCCTGGACGCCGGGCGCGTCGCCGGCAGGACCGGCGTGTGGATCGGCCCGCGCAAAATCGCGTCGATCGGTATCGCGTGCCGGCGGTGGGTGACGTTTCACGGACTGGCCCTGAACGTCACGACCGACCTGTCCTACTTTCGCCGGATCAATCCGTGCGGGTTCGACGCGGCGGTGATGACGAGCATGGCCGCCGAACTCGGCCGCCCCGTGGCCATGGCCGAGGTCAAGCGCGCGCTCGTCGCGCACCTCGGCGACACCCTTGGCCGGGCGTTCGCGTAGCGCGGCGCGCCGTGTCGCCTATCGGCCCGACGTGGAACCGGGCGGCGGCGCGGCGGGCGCCGGAGACGATGGCGGCGCGGCGGGCGCCGGAGACGATGGCGGCGCGGCGGGCGGCGGCGCGGCCGGCGGCGGCGCTGCGGCCGGCAGCGGACCGCGCGCCCGCAGGCGCTCGCACCGCGACGTGTGGACGTACCCGTGGTACGCGGACAGGCCGAACGCCGCCGCGGGCACGGCGCCGACGGCGACGAACGTCACGGCGACCGCGTCCTCGAGCGGTCCGCCGCCGTCGTACATCTCGCTCAGACCGATGACCATCAACGCCACGCCGGGCAGCGCCGCGAGCGTGTCGATGATTGCGGGCGCAACGTTTGCGGTGCACTCGTCGCCTCGCATCGCCGCCGGCGGCGGCTCCGGCACCGACGGGACCAGGATCCACGAACAGCTCGCGCACGCGAGCGCCGCACACGCGGCGGCTCGCATCCAGCGTCGTCGATCGCGCATGGACGCGATTGTATACCGGCGCGCGGAAGTCGCGTCACGGTGCGGCCGCGTCGAGCGCGCGGCGCAAGTCGGCGAGCAAGTCGCGCCAGTTTTCGACACCGACGGAGATACGCACCATCCCCTCGGAGATGCCGAGCGCGTCGAGCTGCTCCGGCGGCAGCTCCGAGTGCGTGGTCGTACGCGGGTGGCACGCGAGCGACTCGACGCCGCCGAGACTCACCGCGTTCTTCGCGATGCGCAGCGTGCGCAAGAACGTGAACGCCGCCGGCCGGCCGCCGTGCAACTCGAGGGTGACGATCGCGCCCGGATAGTCGCATTGCGCCTCGTAGATGCGGCGCTGCTCCGGGTCGTCGAACAGCGTCGGATACCAGATGCGGGCGACCGCCGGATGGCCGGAGATTCCCTCGGCGATGCGCTGCGCGTTCTTGCTCTGCCGGTTCATCCGCAGCGGCACGGTCACGAGCCGGTTGTCGAGCAGCCAGCACTCGTCCGGCTGCAAGATGTTGCCGAGCAGCGCCCGCAACCCGCGCAGCGCATCGACGAGGTCGCGCTCCTTGGCCAACACCACGCCGCCGAGCATGTCGCTGAACCCGGCCAGGTATTTGGTCGCCGAGTAGACGGCCAGATCGGCGCCGAGCGCGAGCGGGTGCTGGAACGCGGGGCCGAGGAACGTGTTGTCGACCGCGACGACGGGGCGCGGGTCGCGCGCCGCCGCGGCCTCGACCGCCGCCGCGATGTCCGTCATGCGCAGCGTCGGGTTCGCCGGCGTCTCGATGAACACCAGGGCCACGTCGTCCGTGTCGGCGATCGCGCGCCGCATCCCCTCGGTGTCGCCCGCGTCCACCGCCACCGTCCGCACGCCGAGCGGCGCGAGCACCGCGTCGAGCAACAGCGCCGTGCCGCCGTACAGCGGCGCCGAGTGGACGATCGCCTGTCCCGGCCGGCACAGCGCGAGGCACACGGTCGAGATCGCGGCCATGCCGGAGTTGAAGACCGCCGCGGCGGTCGCCCCGCGCTCGAGCGGCACGATCTGGTCCTCGAGGATCTCGGCGTTGGGATGCGACAGCCGCGAGTAGATGAGGTCGATGCTCTCGTCGGGCGCGGGTCGCGCGCGGCCGAGCGCGACGTCGAACGCGCGCGCGGCCGCCTCGGGGCTGGTGAACACGTAGGTCGACGACCGGAACACCGCCGGCCGGGCCGAGCCCACCGACAGGCGCGGATCGAACCCGCGCGTGAGCACGGCGGTCTCGGGGCGAACGACGTAGGGACGTGGCGGCTTGCGCGGCATGGAGGGATTGCGACGTAGTGTCGAAGACACGCGGGCGGCGCGCAAGGGGCCACGGCGCCCATCGGCGAACACCGCGGCGCGTCAGAGGCGCTCGAAGTCGACGACGCCCCGCACCGCGGCGGGCAGCGCGTCGAGGTCGGCCTCCACGCGGCTCCGGTCGAACCCCGGCGGCGCCTGCACGACGAACGCGAACTCGCGTTTGAGGAACTTGGTCTGCTCGCCGATGATGCGCAGGCCGGCGGCCTCGAGGGCCGTCCGATACGCCCGCGTCGCCTCGTGGATGGCGTCCTCGCCGACGCCCGACACGCGGATGATGCCGGCGGTCTGGCGCTCGAGCAGGTAGATGAGCAACCAGCCGACGGCGGTCGCCGGGATCGCGACGACGTAGATCTTCAGCCCGCAGCACAGGCCGACCACGGTGACCAGGATGACGCGCCCGGTGTCCTTGGCCTCGCCGACGAGGGTGCGAAAGCGCATCAGGCCGCCGATGCCGAAGATGACGAACGCCATCGCCGGCTGCACCTCGACGATCAGCGCCACGACCGCGCCGATGACCGCGTACAACAGGATCGTCTTGGGCTGCTCGAAGTGGTCGAGGGTGGACATGCGCCGGCGCGTCGCCGGGTGGTACGCGATCGCGGCCGCCAGGGCGATCGCCAGCGTCAGCACGATCGCCATGTCAGCGAGCAGCCATGCGTTGGCGAGATCGCGCCAGCCTTCCAGCAGGAGCTCGGCGCCGGCGCGATCGCCCGCGGGCGGCGCCGCCTCGGCAAGGGCCTTCCATTTGCCGGGCATCGGGGGTACTTCAGCACGCCCCTCTGTCATCGACGGGCGGCGGCACGGCGGCGCGGCGGGCCGCTGGCCCGCCGGCAACGTGCGGCAGCCCCCCGACAAAAGACTTGCACCGTCACAGGGCGGCGGTACGCTCCCCTCATGTCGGCCAGGGAGTCGGTCGAGGTGTTCTGCTCCGAGTGTGGTTCCCGGGTGGTCTTGCGGTTTCGCCGCGGCGACATCGGCGTCGATGTCGCCGGCTGCGAGCCGTGCCGCGTCACCGAAGGCGGCACGGTGTACTGCGAGTGCCCCGGCTGCGGCGAGACCGTGGCGGCGCATCCGCCGTACACGCCGGCCGCCCGCGCCGCACTCGGCTAGGAGGCTGTTGCGTAGAGGCGCGCCATCGCCTCTGCGCCGCGTCCGCGCGGACGCGGCGGCCAGATTCGTACGCGCCTCGCGCGGCGCCCGCCCGCCCCGCGGCGCTGGCGCCCGCCGCCCACCGCCGTCGCTCCCGACCGCCCCATCGTCCCGCGCGGCGCTGCCCGCCGCGCGGCCGCAATTTCAGCGCGACGCGCATTTCCTGGTAGGAACGCCCCATGCCCTATCGAACCCCCGGCGAACCGTCCCCGCGCGGACTGCGCCCCGGCGGCACCTCCGGCGGCGCCGGCCAATTCCTCGTCGGCCTCGCCATGCTGCTCGGCGGCGGCTACCTGTTTCTCGACAGCGTCGTGATCTCGTCCTACGGATGGGGCGGCATGTTCCGGTGGGGGCGCGGCTCGTTCGGGCTGTCGCTCGTCCCGATGTTCATCGGCGTCGCGCTGCTGTTTTTCAACGGCAAGAGCAAGGCCGGCTGGTTGCTCGCGATCGGCGGCCTTGTGTTCATCTTCGCCGGCGTGCTGTCGCGCATGGACATCCACTTCCGCGAGCTGTCGCTGTTCGATCTGCTGCTGATCCTCGTGCTGATCGCGGGCGGGCTCGGGCTCGTCGCGCGCTCGCTCAAGGAGCAGTAGAGCCGGTCAGCTCGAATGCGCCGATCCGACGGCTCGCGGTCGCGCGACCGCGGTGTCGTCGGTGCCGCCGATCGGCAGCGTCGCATCGGTCGCGCTCGCCGGCAGCGTCGCATCGGTCGCACCGGGCGACGCGCCCGCGCCGGACGACGCGCCCGCATCCGGCGAGGCGAGCTCCGTCGACAGCAGCGTCCCGGAGTGCGCCTCGACGACGACGTTCGAGATGATGCGCACCAGGTCGTCCTGGTTCCGCGCGGTCCATTCCGGATGCGACTCGCTCTCGATCTGCGGCAGATGGCCGCCGGCCGCCATGAGGTGATAGCGACCGGCCGGAAACTCGAGCGCCTCGAGCGCCGTGCGCGCGACGTCCTCGGGACACCACGGGTCGCGCGCGCCGATGACGACCTCGCAGCGGCGAAGCTGGTCGCCGCGCGCGAACTCGGTCCGCCCGAGCGCCGCGAGCGTCCGGCGCAGGATCGACGGACCGACGGCGACGAAGTTGTGGTAGGTGTCCTCGCGGTAGCGAACGGGCACGTCCTGGCCGCAGTCCGCCTCGAACGCCTCCTTGCGCGCGACGTAGCGATACAGCGGCGGGAACCACGCCAGGGTGCGGATGAGCCACTCGCCGCGGCGAATGCGGCGCCGCTGCACCTTGTCGCAAAACGGAAACACCGGCGTGACCGCCACCCGAGACCGCAGCGGCCCGAGTTCGTCGTCGCGGATCGCCATCAAGCCGGTGGCGAGCATCGAGTGGCCGACGAGCACCGTCGGGATCTCGCCCAGCCCGAGCAGGTCGAGCCACGCGAGCACGCCGAGCACGATGCCGCGCGGGCCGACGAACTCCGGGTCGGGCTTGCGCGTCGCATAGCGCGTCTCGCCGAAGCCGGCGACGTCGGGGACGAGCACGATCGCCTCCGCGTTGTCGCGGCACAGGGCCTGCGCGGTGGTCTCCCACACCGCGCGGGTGCCGGCCCATCCGTGCAACAGCACGTACAGTTCGCTCGCGCGCGCGTAGGCGTGCGGCCGGTCGAGCGCCCCGAGCCGGCCGGGGCGGCCATAGGCGGTCCAGCCGAAGTCGGCGTAGCCGGATCGCGCGCGGAACGCGGCGACGCGGTCCGCCGGCAGCTCGCCGGCGGCGTCGAGCACCGACAGCCGGTAGTCGACGCGCGCGATGTCCGGCGCGGGCCGGTCGGAGCCGACGGTGCGGGCCGCCCACGCGAACGGCGCGGCGATGCGCACGTCGCGGGCGAGCCGCTGCGGCGGCGCGAACGCGCTCAGGTCGATGTCCGCAAGCTTCGCGGTGAACTCGGCGAGCGACGGCCAGCGGTCGGCGGGATTGGGCGCCGTCGCGCGGCGCAGCAGGTCGACCAACTCGCGAGGCAACGCGGGCGGAAGCTGCGCGAGCGCCTCCTCCCGCGACTCGGCCGCGCGCGCGCCGATCAGCATCTCGAGCAGCGTGCGCGCGAGCGCGTACTGGTCGGCGGCCGGGCCGACGCACGACGACTCCATCTGTTCGGGCGCCATGAAGCCGGGCGTGCCACCGCGCACGCCGCCGGCGCCGTCGCCGGCGAGATACGCCAGGCCGAAGTCGGCCAGAAACGGCGTGCCGTTGTGGTCGAGCAGGATGTTCGACGGCTTGACGTCGCGGTGGACGACGCCGCGCGCGTGCGCGTGCTCGAGCGCCGACGCGATCGGCAACGCGATCGCGACCGCCTCGGCCGGGCTCACCGGCGTCTTGATCCGGCGCGCGAGGGTCGTGCCGTCGATGTATGCGGTGACGAGGTAGTCGGTGCCCAGTTCGTACAGCCGGACGATGTGCGGGTGCGACAGCCGCGCGATCGCGCGCGCCTCGCGCGACAAGAACTCCGCCGCCCCGGTGCCGCGGCGGCGGCGCCGCAATACCTTCACCGCCGCGGGGCGGTCGGTGCGGACGTGCCGGCCGAGCCACACCTCGCCCATCGCGCCGGAGCCGAGCAGGCGCTCGAGCCGGTAGCTGCCGACCACGGCGCCGGCGGACGCGCCCTGGACGCGATCGTGCGCCTCGGCTGGCGACGGCAGCCGCGCCGGCGAGCGCCCACCTCGCTCGTCGACCGTCGGCGGCAGCCCGGTGGTGGTCCCCCCTGCCGGCATCTCGGATCAGTGTACCAGCTACCGCACCGCGCGGGCCGCGGATTCGAGGGGAGTCCCCCCGATGTAGGGGGGGGTGTGGGGTGGTACTTTTTCCGCAACCGTCCGGCGCGCGCGCCGATACCCCTGAGCGGCCGTCTGCCACGTCCGTCGCCGCCGCGATGCGGCGCAACCACACCGAGGAGCTCACGATGAAGGACTTTCAAATAGGCTTGTCCCTGCGCCTGATGGCGCGCACCTGGCCGTTCTTGCTCATCCGCTTCGCCGTCTACTTCGGCGTGACCATCCTGCTGTGGTCGCTGTTCGCCGGCGGCATCTACCTGGGCTTCAAGATCGGCGACGCTCCCGGCGCGTGGATCGGCGCCGGCAGCGGGCTCGTCGTCGGCGGATGGATCGCGTACCTGCTGCGCGAGTACTTCCTGTATCTGGTCAAGGCCGGGCACATCGCGGTGCTCGTCGAGCTGCTCGACGGCCGGCCGCTGCCGGAGGGGCGAGGTCAGGTCGCGTTCGCGCGCGAGCGCGTGGCCGCGGCCTTCGCGCAGGCGTCCGTGTTCTTCGCGATCGATCAGATCGTCAAGGGCGTCCTCGCCGTCGTCGGCGGGCTGTTCAAGGGGGTGCTGTCGTTGATTCCGGGGGCCGGCGGCGTGGCCGACTTCATCGACCGGATGGTGCGGCTGTCGTTGACCTATGCCGACGAGGTGATCCTGGCGCTCACGTTCCGCACGCGCTCGGAAGATCCGTGGGGCACCAGCCGCGCCGGCCTCGTGCTGTACGCGCAAAACTACAAGCGGCTGCTGAAGAACGCGTTCGTGCTCGCGTTCGTGTACTACGGGTTGATCGGTATCTTCGTGGCGATCAACTGGGCGATCGCCGGCGCGATCGCGTCGAGCGTGGCGAGCGAAGGGGGCCGGATCGGCGGGTTCCTGTTGATGCTGCTGCTCACGTACAGCGCCAAGAAGGCCATCGTCGACCCGTTCTGCATGACGGCGCTGATGCAGGCGTACTTCAAGGCGATCGAGGGCCAGGTGCCCAATCCCGAGTGGGATGCCAAGCTCGCGAACGCGTCCGAGAAGTTCCGGAACCTGGTCGGCAAGGCGGCGTCGCCCGCCCTGCCGGGCGTGGCGCTGGTGCCGGCGACCGCGGGCGCGGCGGCGGGCGGCGCGGCCGGCCAGCCGCAGGCCGGATACGCGCAGCCGCAAGCCGCGTACGGCCAGCCGCAAGCCGCGGCCGCACCGCCGCAAGCCGCGGCCGCACCGCCGCAGCCCGGCTATGCACCGCCGCAGCCCGGATACGGTCAGCCGCAAGCCGGTTACGGCCAGCCGCAAGCTGGCTACGCACAACCGCAAGCCGGATACGCGCAACCGCAGCCCGCGGCCGCACCGCCGCAGCCCGGCTACGGTCAACCGCAACCCGGATACGCGCAACCGCAAGCCGGCTACGGTCAACCGCAAGCCGGTTACGGCCAGCCGCAAGCCGGCTACGCGCAGCCGCAAGCCGGATACCCGCAGCCGCAGCCCGCGGCCGCACCGCCGCAGCCCGGCTACGGCCAGCCGCAAGCCGGCTACGGTCAACCGCAAGCCGGCTACGCGCAGCCGCAGCCCGCGGCCGCACCGCCGCAGCCCG
>RFGE01000227.1 GCA_003696105.1 Deltaproteobacteria bacterium
GCGGCGGCGGCGGGTGCGACGACGGTACCGACTCGCGCGGCGGCGGCGGCGGCGGCGGCGGCGCCGGCGGGTGCGCGGCGCCGGGCGGCGGCGGCGGCGGGTTCGGCGGCGGCGGCAGCTTCGGCGTCCTCGCGGTCAACTCGGTCGTCGACGCCCGCGATTGCACGATCGTCCGCGGCAACGGCGGCGCGGGCGGCGCCGGCGGGGCCGGCGGCCGCGGCCAACCCGGCGGCGCGGGCGGCTCCGGCGGCGGCAGCCCGGTCGGCGACGTCGGCGGTGCGGGCGGCCACGGCGGCCACGGCGGCCACGGCGGCGGCGGCGGTGGCGGCGGCGGCGGCGTGAGCTACGGCATCTATTCGTACGGGTCGACCGTCACCGAGTCGTGCACCTACTCCGCGGGCGCCCCGGGACCGGGCGGCGCGGGCGGCATCTCCGCGCCGACGGCGCCGCCGAGCGAAGACGACGGCAACGACGGCGCCCCGGGGGCGAGCGGATCGGTCGGCGACGTCGGCACCTGCGCGGCGCCGTCGGGGTGCTGACCGCCGCTGCCCCACCGCGGGTCATCATCGGCCCCAAGCGCGGCCCCAAGGGCCGGCGAAAGCGCAAAACTTTCGCAGGTCTACCGTCAACTTCACGTTGCGAGTGACGCAGCGTTTCCTCTATCTTGCACGGCCGAGATGTCTCCGTCCGTGTCCTCCCGGCTCGCCTGGGCCGTCGCCGCTGCGGCCGCCGCCATCGCGCCGGCCGGGCCGGCCGCCGGCCAGACGACCGATCGCCTGCGGCGCGAGCTGGCGGGCGTCCAGGTGGTCGAACGCCTCGGTGCACGCGTTCCGCTCGACGCGCCGTTCGTCGACGACGCCGGCGCGGCGACCACCCTCGGACGCTACGCGGCGGCCGGCCGGCCGATCTTGCTCAGCCTGAACTACGCCCGCTGCCCGGTGCTGTGCAGCGTGCAGTTGGCCGGCCTGGCCGAGGCGCTCGGCGAGCTGCCCGCCGCCGACCGCGACGTGCACATCGTCACGATCAGCATCGATCCGACCGACACGCCGGCCAAGCTCGGCGGCGCGAAGAAAGTGTACGTCCGGCAGACCGGCGACTACGCCATCGCTGAACGCTGGCACTTTCTGGCGGGGGGGCGCGCCGCGATCGACGCCGTCGCCGATTCGATCGGGTTCGCGTACCGCTACGACCCGGAGGCCGACGAGTACCGCCATCAGGCCACCCTCGCCGTGCTCACGCCCGACGGCCGCGTGTCGAGCTATCTGCACGGCGTCACGATTCGCGCCGACGAGCTGCGCGCCGCCATCGCGCGCGCCGCCCGCGGCGAGGTGCTCACCGCCGAAGACCAGCAAGCGCTGGCCAATCCCCTGCTGAACTGTTTCGCGTACGACTCCGACAGCGCCAGCCCCATGGCCGTGCGCGCCATGCGCATCGGCGGCGTCATCACGCTCGTGGGACTCGTCGCGCTGTTGGCCGTGTACGTCGCGCGCGAACGCAACCGCAAGAGGGCCTCGTAGATGTTTGCCGCCGCCTCCTATTTGCCCCAAGCCTCGTCGATCGCCGCCGACGTCGACTGGGTGTTCGACCTGATCTTCTGGGTCTGTACCGCATTTCTCGCGATCATCGTCGGCGTGGCCGGCGTGTTCGTCATCCGCTACCGCGCGCGTTCGTATCGGCCGGACGCCGAGCCGGCGCCCACGCACAACAACCGGCTCGAACTCACGTGGACGGCGATCCCGCTCGCGCTGGTCTTCGTCATCTTCGGGCTGTCGACCGCCGTGTACTTCCGAATGGTGCGCGCCGCCCCCAACGCCGCCGAGGTCCAGGTCACCGCGCGCAAGTGGTCCTGGTGGTTCGATCACCCCGAGGGCAAGGGCTCGCCCGAACTCCACGTCGTCGCCGGCCGCCCGGTGGAGCTCGTGATGGCGTCCAACGACGTCATCCACTCCCTGTCGATCCCGGCGTTCCGCGTCAAACAGGACGTCGTGCCCGGCCGCTACACGCGCCTGCGGTTCACGCCGACCGCCGCCGGACGCTACCCGATCTACTGCACGGAGTACTGCGGGCGCGACCACTCGGCCATGCGGACCGAGGTCGTCGTCCACGCCGACGCCGCCGACTACCAAAAATGGCTCGAGCGCAGCGCGTACGAGGACAGCATGCCACTGGCGGAGGTCGGCAAGAAGGTGTGGGAGGAGCGCGGCTGCAAGAGCTGCCACAGCCTCGACGGCACACCGATCAAGGGGGGCGGCCCGAGCTTCAAGGGGCTGTGGGGCAAAACGGAGACGCTCAGTTCCGGGAAGTCCGTGACCGTCGACGAAAACTACATCCGCGAGTCGATCCTCGACCCGCGCAAGGAGATCGTGCTCGGCTACGGCCCGATCATGCCGCCGACGCCGCTGGAAGAGCGCGAGATCCGCGGAATCATCGAGTTCATCAAGGCGCAGAAGTGAGCGAGGCCCACGCGATGTCCACCCACGGCGAAAACTACCTCACCGCGGAGCGCGGCTGGCGCTCGTGGATCACCACGCGCGACCACAAGCGCATCGGCGTCATGTACCTGACGGTGATCCTCATCTCCGTCCTGCTCGGCGGCCTGTTCGCCCTCGCCGTCAGGCTGCACCTGTGGAACCCGGACGGCCTGCTGGTCAGCAACGACGTCTACAACCGCCTGTTCACGCTGCACGGCGCGGTGATGATCTTCCTGTTCATCATTCCGGGCATCCCCGCTGCATTCGGCAACTTCGTCCTGCCGATGATGCTCGGCGCACGCGACGTCGCGTTCCCGCGCCTGAACCTGCTGTCGTTCTACTTGTACCTCGCCGGCACCGTGTTCTTCCTCGCGGTGCTCGTGTTCGGCGGCATCGACACCGGCTGGACCCTGTATCCGCCCTACAGCTTCGAATCGGGCAAAGGGCTCGCCCTTCTCCTCGCGCTATTGGGCGTGTTCATCATCGGCTTCAGTTCGATCCTCACCGGGGTGAACTTCATCGCCACGATGCACAACATGCGGCCGAAGGGCATGGGCTTCTTCGACATGCCGCTGTTCGCATGGGGGTTGTATGCGACATCGATCATCCAGGTGATCGCGACGCCGGTGCTCGGCATCACGGTAGCGCTCGGGTTCGTCGAGTACCTGTTTCACATCGGACTGTTCATGCCCGAGTACGGCGGCGACCCGGTGCTGTTCCAGCACTTCTTCTGGTTCTACTCGCACCCGGCGGTCTACATCATGATCCTACCGGCGATGGGCGTCGTGAGCGAGGTCGTGTCGGTGTTCAGCCGCAAGCCGATCTTCGGGTACCGGTTCATCGCGATGAGTTCGATCGCGATCGCGATCATCGGCTTCCTCGTATGGGGCCACCACATGTTCGTGTCGGGTCAGTCCAAGTGGGCGAGCGTGATCTTCAGCGTGCTCACGCTGCTGGTGGCGATCCCGTCCGCGATCAAAGTATTCAACTGGCTGGCGACGATGTATCGCGGATCGATCCGCCTCGACACGCCGATGGTCTACGTCCTGAGTTTCCTGCTGCTGTTCGGCGTCGGCGGCCTCACCGGGCTGTTCCTCGGGTCGCTGTCGACGGACGTGCCACTGCACGACACCTACTTCGTCGTCGCTCACTTTCACTTCGTGATGGTCGGCTCCGTGCTGTCGGCGTTCATGGCCGCGCTGCACTACTGGTGGCCGAAGATGACCGGCCGGCTGTACGATGAGCGCATCGGCCGATGGACCGCCGTCATGGTCCTGCTCGGCTTCTTGCTCACGTTCGTCCCGCAGTTCATCATGGGCGCCGAAGGCGCGCCGCGGCGCTATGCGACCTACCCGTACGAATGGGAGCTGCTCAGCCGGCTATCGACCGTCGGCGCCTTCGTGCTCGGCAGCGGGATGTTCGCGTCGTTGATCAACTTGCTGCAGTCGCTGCGCCGCGGCGGCCGCCGCGCGCCGGCCAACCCGTGGGGCGCGGCGACCCTCGAATGGTTCACGACCTCGCCGCCCGACCCGCACAACTTCCACGGCCTGCCGCCCCTCACCGGGCCGTACAACTTCAGCGTCCTGCAATACATCGGCGGCGAGACCGGATGGGTCCGCCGCGACGGCTACAACGTGTAGAGGCAACCATGGCCGGACACGACGCCAAGACGGCTTCCGGGCCGGAACAGTTCCTGCTCGACCACTTCGACAGCCCCGCGGCCCAGCTTCACACCGCGAAGCTCGGCATGTGGGTGTTCCTCGCCAGCGAGATTTTGTTCTTCTCGGGCCTGTTCACCGCGTACGCGGTCTACCGGGGGAACCACCCCGAGATGTTCGCCTACGGACAACACTTTCTCGACTGGCGGATGGGCGCGCTCAACACGGTCGTGCTGATCACCAGCAGCCTCGCGGCGGCGCTGTCGGTGCGGTTCGCGCAGCTCGGCCAACAGACGGCGCTGCGCCGGTCCCTGCTGGCCGTCATCGGCTGCGCCATCGCGTTCATGGTCGTCAAGTACCTCGAGTACAGCCACAAGATCACCAACGGCGTCGTGTGGGGGGACGGCTTCTCGCCGTCGCCCGAAATCCTCGCCGAGCTGCCCGCGGCGCTCCGCGCGCTGCCGGTGCCCGAAGGCATGGGCCGGTTCTTCAGCATCTACTACTGCATGACCGGCCTGCACGGCATCCACGTTCTCGTCGGTATCGGCATCTACGTGTGGATCTACCGGCACGCGGCCAGGGGCCACTACGGCCCGACTTACTACAACGCGGTCGACAACGCGGCGCTGTACTGGCACCTGGTCGACCTCATCTGGATCTTCCTGTTCCCGCTGTTCTACTTGATCGGGTAACCGCCATGGCTCACGACCCCTACGGCGAACACGTCTCGTCTCTCGGCGCCCTCGTCGGCACCTGGCTCGCGCTGCTCGCGCTCACCGTGACGACCGTCGCGGTCGCGCGCGTCGACCTCGGCTCTCTAAACGTCGTCGCCGCGCTCGGCATCGCGTCGGTCAAGGCGGCGATCGTGGCGCTCGTGTTCATGCACCTCAAGCACGGCGGCCGGTTCCTGCGGGTCGTGTTCACCGTGTCGGTCGCATTCGCGGTGCTGTTCATCGGCCTCGTCCTGTTCGACACCAAGCAATACGAGCCGGACGTCGCCGCGTACCGCGCCGCGCGCGCGGCCGCCGTCGGCGGCGAGGCGCCGGCCGCGCCCGCCCGCAAGGCGTCCGGCACGGCGCCCGCGCGTTAACGCCGCAACCCGGCGAGCGCCTCCTTGGCTTCCGCCGCGAAGTCGCCGTCGGGCGCCAACTGCAGGTAGCGTTCGAACGCCTCGCGCGCGCGCTTGCGGTCGCGCAAGGCCGCGCTCGTCTCGCCGAGCAGGAACCACGCCTCGGGACGACCCGCGGGATCGAGCGCAACCGCGCGGGCATACGCCTTGGCTGCCGCCTTGTCCTTGCCGCGCTCCTGCTCGACCTTGCCGAGCATCAGGAACGCGTCCGCGCTCGCCGGGTAGCGCCGTACGGCCGCGAGCAAGGCGTCGCGCGCCGCGCGAAGGTCGTCGCCGACGTAGTGCGCGCGCCCGAGCCACAGGTCGGCTTCGGCGCGCCACCGGGGCGCCGCCTTGGCTTCCGACAGCGATTTGCGCGCGTTGGCGAGCGCCACCATCGCATCGCGCAGCCGGTCGTTGAACAGGTGGACGCGCCCGAGCGCCAGGTCGGCCACCGGCTGGTTCGCGAACCGCTTGAGCACGTCGGCCAGCGCCGCGTCGGCTCCCTTCGCGTCGCCCGCGGCGAGATAGGCGTCGATCGCGAGAAGCCGCGTCTCCGGATCGTCGGGTCGCAAGCGGGCGGCCTCGGTCAACGCGGCGACCGCCTCCTTCGGGCGGCCCCGACGCAGCGCGAGCCGGCCGCGCTCGCGCGACAGCAGCCCCTTTGGCGACGTCGCGAGCGCCGCCGCGCGGTCGAGCAGCTTGGCCGCACCGTCGTCGTCGCCGGCCAGCATGTGCGCGCGCGCGGCGGCCACGAGCACGCGACCGTCCGTCGCCGCCTGCGCCGCGAGTGCGTCGAGCGCCTCGCGCGCGCCGGCGACGTCGCCCACGTCGATCGCGAGGTCCGCCGCCTCGAGCCGCGCCTCGATCCCGTTCGGGTCGGCCTCGATCGCGCGAGCGAACGCGCGCCGCGCCGCGTCGAACCGTCCCTCGTCGCGCTCGAGCCGCGCCAGTTCGACGTACACCGCGGCGCCCGCGCCTGCCGCGATCGCGCGGTCGAGCACCGCGCGGGCGCGCTCACGCTCGCCGCTGCGCCGCAGCGCCGATGCGTACACGACCGCGAGATCGGTGGTGGGCGCGGCATCGTACAGCGGCTGCAGCCGGCGAACCGCTCCACCGGCGTCGCCTCGAAACAGGTCGACCTCCGCGCGCGCGATCTGCGCCTCGCGCAACCCCGGCTGCGCGGCGAGCGCCGCGTCGAGATCCGCCACCGCCTCGTCGATGCGTTCGAGCGCGAGCCGCGCCCGGCCGCGCACGGCCAGCGCGTCGGGCCGCCGATCGATGTCCGCCACGCCGTCGAGCGCCGAC
The DNA here is from genome assembly GCA_003696105.1 of Deltaproteobacteria bacterium. Classification (NCBI taxonomy): domain Bacteria; kingdom Pseudomonadati; phylum Myxococcota; class Myxococcia; species Deltaproteobacteria bacterium. The sequence continues at coordinate 6,546 of RFGE01000227.1, forward strand.
AGCGCCTCTTCGGGGTTGCCCGCCGCGAGCGCCACCTCGGCCAACCGCACGCGCACGCCGGCGCGCCCGGGCCACCGCTTGGCGGCCGCCGCCAGTTCGGTACGGGCCGCCTCGACGTCGCCGGCGCGCAGGTACGCCCGCGCGAGCGCATCGATGAATCGCCAGTCGTCCTCCGGCCGCGCCGCGGCCGCCGCCTCGAGGTGCTTGCCGGCGGCGCCCCGGTCGCCGCGCGCCAGCGCGAGTTCGGCCAGCGCGAGCGCGGCCCACGCGGCCTGGCGCGGCGCGACCCCGATCCGCTGTCGTTCGACCGGCGTCTTGCCGTCCTGGCGCAGTTCGGTGAGCGCGGTTTCCATCGCGGCCGCGCCGTCGAGCTGCCCCATCGCCACCGCGGCGCGCACTCGCTCGATCCGGGCCGCCGGGTGGCCGGGGCTCTGCGCGAGGGCGGCGTCGAACGCCGCGAGCGCCTCGGCATAGCGTCCGGCCGCCGCCTCGGCGATGCCGAGCGCCACGTAGCCCGCCGGCCACGGCCGCAGCGCGAGTGCCTCGCGCAGCGCCGCGGCCGCCGCGGTGGGATCGTCGTCGGCGAGCGCCGCGCGGCCGCGCAGGTATCCCGCCCACGGCGAGTTCGGATACGCCCGCGCGATGGCGTCGGCCGCCGCCCGAGCGCCCGCGACGTCCCCGCGCGCGAGCGCGACCAGGCCCCGCGCGGCGAGCGCGTCCTCGCTGCGGTCGTCGCCGAGCGTCGCCAGCAGCGCGTCCGCGCGCGCGAGCGGCTCGCCGTAGTCGGCCGCGAGCACCGCCTCCTCGCGGGCGTGCGCCGCGCGGACCGCCGGGTCGTCGCGCGTCTCGCGGATCGCCTCGTACGCGCGCGCGGCGAGCCAGTGGGCGCGATACGTGTCGGGCTCGGCCAGGCGCGCCGCCTCTCGCACCGCGCGGTGCAGCTGGCGCCGCAGCCGCGCCTCGCGCACGCGGAACCCCGCGAAGACCGCGCCCGCGATCACGGCGACCGCCACCAGGCCGTACAGCCAGAAGATCGACTTGCTCCGGCCGTGCAGCGCCTTGGCGCGCGACCTGGCCGCGGCGCGCATCTGGTTGCGCGCGCGCTTTTTTCGCTTGCGTTCGGACGCCGCGTCGGCGAGGCCCAGACCGGCGCGAATCACCCGCATGTCCTCGGTGCGCGACCGCTGCGGCGCCGCGGCCGCCGGCTGGGCGACCGGTCGCGGCGCGGAGTGCGCCAGACTTGGAATCGTTCCGCTCGGAACGAACGCCGGCTCGCGAGCGGCGCCGGCATGTCGGTCGCGCGGGGGCTCGGCCGCGCGGGCCGCCGGCGCCTCATCGAGCGAGACGCTCGACACGCCGGACGGCTCCTCGGGAAACAGCGCGTCGAGCGCGTCCCCTGCGGCGAGATCGGCGGCCGGTGGCGGCCGCCGGCCCGCGCGCGGCGTCTCCGGCCGAGTCGGTCGCGCCGGCGGTGCGGCCGGCCTGCGGTAGTCGGCCGTCTGGTCCGGTTCCGCCCGACGGCCGTCGTCGGCCGGCACGGGCGCGACCGCGCTGTCCGACAGCAGCTCGACATCGCCGGTGTCGAGTTCGACCGCGGATGTGTCGCCGACGGCGAGCGCGTCGTCGCTCGGCCGAACCTCGACTCCCTCGGCCTCCACGTCCAGCTCGATCGTGCCCGTCCGGTCGCCCACCGCGAGCGAGTCGGGCGGGGCGGGCGGCTGCACCGGCCCCGCAGCGGCCGGATAGTGCTTGGTGAACTCGTCGACTCCGTCGTCGGCCAGGCCCGCCGTCGCCGCCCGCCGCGGTTTGCCCGACGCCCCGAGCGCCGCGTTGCATTCCCGCACCAAGGCGGCCGCCTCCGCGTTGGACGGGTCGAGCGTTCGCGCGCGCTCGGCGACTTCGCGGGCCTGGAGTGCGTCGCCCTTGCGCAGCAGCGCGGTCGCCTTCAGGACGTGGGCGCGAGGATTGTCCGGCTCGAGGTCGAGCGCGACGCGCATCTCCGCGAGCACCTCGTCGTAGCGGCGCAGCGCGCACAGCGCCGTGGCGAGCACGAGCCGGCCGGCCACCTCGGTCGGGCTCGCGAGCAGGCCGAGCCGGCACACCTTGACCGCATCCTGGTACTGGCCGCGGTCGACGAGCGCCTGGCCGCGCTGAACGAAGGACGTGCCGGACAACCTAACTGGCCATTATTCCGTGATCGCGCCGACCGAACCACCCCGGGCGGCGATTTTATCGCCGCCCGGCCGCACCGCGACTCAGCGCAGGGCCGGCGCCGCGCGTCCTACGGCCGTCGCACTGGCGTCGCCGGGGGAGCCCGCGGCCGCCGCAGCGGCGTCGCCGGCGTCGTCCGGCGGCTCGGCCACGCCGGGCATCGGCTCGCCGCGCACGCGGTGCTCGTCCGCGATCAGCCACTGGTTGCCTTCGCGCCGCCACACCTGGCGCGTCACCGTCTTGTGGACGATCCCGCGCGAGTCCAGGTGCCAGGTGAACTCGACGTCGACCCGCGCCCACGTGCGCTGGTTGCGGTAGCGAATGCGCTTGATCTCGACGTCGTCGATGCGCAGATCCTCGGCGAGCTGCTCGCGCTCGTCGAGGAAGTCCTCCCGCTCGAGTACCGGCACGTTGAGTGCCGCCTTGTCGAACTGCCCCCAGCGAACCCCTTCGTTGTAGTTGCGCAGGTGGTAGATGAGCGGATCGCGCTGCGCGCCACTGGCGCCGCAGGCGGCCAGCGCGACCGCCACGGCGGCGGCCGCGACCGCTCCCCGAAGGCGACGAACCACGTGTATATGCAACATACTCAGCTCCTCGTCAGGCGCCGTCGCCGCCGCGCCGCAGCGCCAACACGGCGCGCACGTCGGCGCGCGACAGCTCGCGCGATGCGACCAGCACCGCGAGGTAGACCGCGGCGACCAGCGCCGCCTCGATCAGCGTCCCAACCGGCGACGCCAACGACACCGCGCGACCGACTCCGGCGCCGGCCGCCATCGCCAAGGCGACCCGCGCGAGCGTCGACGGCGGGATGAACGCGCCGAGCGCCCGGTACATCGCGACCCCGGCGACCGCGACTCCGAGCGCCATCGCCGCGGCCGTGATCGCCGCGCACGCAACCAGCGCATCCGGCCCCGGCGCAACGCGCGGCAGCGCGAGCGCGTTGCCGGCGACCGCCGCGACGACCGTCACCGCGGCCGACCCGATCGCGGCGCGCGTGAGCCCCGCGCCGTTGAGGATCGTGCCGGCGATCGCGAACAGCGAGAACGCGACGTAGCCGAGCGCCAGCGCGACCAGCGCGCCGTGGGCGTTGTCCGCATACTCGGCGCGGAACGGCAGATCCATCACCTCGTAGGGGTTGGCGACCAGAACCACCGCCATCGCGCCCGCGAACATCAGCGAGTAGCGCGTCGTCGCGCGGATGTACCGAATCGTCGTGTCGCGCTCGCGCTCGAACGTCGCCCGCGAGATGAGCGGGAAGATGACGAAGGTCGCCGCGATGATCGCCTGATAGGACAGTCGCGCGATCGCCTGTGCGCCGCCGTAATAGCCGACGAGCGCGTCCGCGGCCGCGGCGGCCCCGTCGGCGGTCAGCCCCGCATCGCGCAGCGACACGCCCATGAACCGTTTGAGCAGGAACGTGTCCTGCAACATGATGAGATTCAGCAGGACCAGATAGACGGCGACCGACCCGAAAAACACCGCGAGCGGTCGCACGGGAAACGGCTGGTCGACGCCGCGCGGAAATCCGACCACCGCCGACGCGATGACGAGGATGGCGCCGGTCGCCGCGATCCACCCGGCGATCGCTCCGACGAGGCCAAAGCCGGCCGCGGCGAGCCCGACGATCCCCGCAGCCCGCAGCGTCGCCATGATGACGTCCAGTCCGGCCTGCTTGTGGAACGCGCGCAGGCCGTTGGCCGTGCCGACGAACACGGCGTAAAATGCATAACCGCCCACGATCGGGGCGGCCAGCCGCAGCGGCCCGGCCTTCGATGCATCCTGGAAGAAGGCCGCCGCCGCCGGCGCCAGCAGCGCGAACGCCACCGCGATCGGCAGCCCGACGCACAGGTGCATGCGGAACCCGGCCAGTTGAATGGCGCGCGCGCGATCGCGCGCCTGCGCGGTGAACCGCGACACCGCCTGGATGGTCCCGGTGACCATGACGTTGTTGACCAGCGACGCGGCGCCCGCGACGACCAGATACGCACCGAACACGCTCGCGTCGAGAACCGCCGGCAGCGCGAACGTGATCGCCGCTCCCGCGATCATGAAGTACGCCTTCGCACCGGCGATGAAGAACACGCCGCGCCCGGCATCCCGTGCTTCTCGTGTGGTCACGTGGGGTTGGGCCAGTAAACACCGGCGGCGAAACCGCGGGCAACTTTGCGCGCCCATTGCGATCGCAC
>RFGE01000228.1 GCA_003696105.1 Deltaproteobacteria bacterium
AGCCGGCGTACGCGTCATCCTGCTCGATCTTGGACAGCACCCAGTCGAACTCGCCACTCGTGACGTGGGCGTTGCAGAACTCGCACGTACCGGCCATGTTGATCTTGAGTTCCGCGCCGCAGTTCGGACAGGAAAGCTCCCAGCGCGCTGCGCCGCGGGTGGCCGCGCCGCGGATCAACGTCCAGTACTCGGTATACCTGCGCACGGTCGACTTGCTGCCGCCGACGACGCGGCCAGTGTTTTGGTCGAGCGTGTAGTCGCAGCCCTCGGCCCACACGCGGCAGGTAATGGCCGCATAGTGCGCGTCGCGCACCACCTTGACGATCATCCAGTTGGTGATCCGCGCGTTGTCGTTGCGGTTGACAAGCCCTTGCGCGCGGTAACAGTCGATCCAGTACTGGAGATAGTTGTATAGGCTGTCGGATACGAACGGGCGCGCGCGCGGCAAGTCCATGTCGCCCCACGCACTGTTGAGCACGGAGTAGATGGTCTGCAGTCGCATTCCGAACGCCTCGATCGAGAACGCAGGGTCGTCGGTCTGCAGGGCCGCGAGTTCGGAGTCGACGTTCGGGTCGCGAACGGTCGCCAGATCGGTGCCGCGCTCCGGCGTGTGACCGGCGAGCGACGGCGGCCGGTCCTCTTGATGCAACAGGGCGACGTAGGTCACGACCCACTCGAAGCGACCGTCGTTGACGACCTCGCCGCAATAGCTGCAGGTGGCGTCGTCGGACGACTCGAACGGCGCGTCGCAGTTGGGACAGTTGAGGCTGCGAGCCTTCGCGGGCGGCCGGCTGCGCGCGGTCGCGTCGCGGCTGAGCGTCCACCGCTCGTGCACGTAATAGGTGCGCTCGTCTCCCGGCGCACCCGCGGTCATGTTGGACTCGAAATCCAATACGACCGTGCACCGTTTGGGTGTGCCGTCCTCGTCGGTGGGTGTGCTCGGGACGATCGCCGTCACCGGCCGCATCGCCCCGATCACGACTCCGTGAACCGGCACCCCCTGCGGCGTTCGAGACAGCAACTGCTGGCGAACCGGCTCGGACAGGTACGGAGCGCAGGTGCGCATCGCGTTGGGGTGCACGCGCGCCTGGTGTGCACGGGCGTACAGCGCGTAGGCGAAGTCAGTGAACAGCACTTCCGAGAAATCCGGGTCGACGCGGCGAATCTCGTCGAGGCGCGGCGGCGGCGGCGGCGGCGGCGGCGGCGGTTCGGGCACGAACGACCCGACATCCCAGTTCGACAGATTGCCGTTGTTCCGTTTCGCGACGAGCACGCCGATGACGACGATGATCGTGAGCGGAATGCCGATCTCCGGATACACGACGATGAGCCGAATCAGGAGGACCGCGAGTTCGCCTCCGCCTCCTCCTCCGCCGCCGCCCGAGTAGCTGTGACCGCCCGAGTAGCTGTGACCGCCCGAGTAGCTGTGACCGCCCGAGTAGCTGTGACCGCCACCGGGCCGCGCGTGGGCGTCGGCCGGGGCGGCCCACCAGGCGGCGACGGCGGCCGCGATCGCCAGCCACGGCCACGGCCGCCAGAGTGCGCGCCGAATCGTCGCCCACGCGTTGCGCACCGCGCCGGCACGGCTCATGGCGCACACACCTCGTCGGGGAGTTCATTTTCGTCGTCGGCCGCGCGCGGCAACGCTCGCTCGCACACCGGGCCGAGCGCCTCGATCGCCCCCGCCAGGGCGACGGCGTTCATCGCGTCCGCCAGGGTGCGTTCGATCTCGGTCACGGTGCGTCGCCACGCGTCGGCATCCACGGCGTCGACGACGCCCGAGTCGGCGACGACCTCCACCATGCGCTCGAGCAGCGACGCGTAGACGAGCACGCCGGTGCGGTCTCGCGTGCGCCGGACCCCCTTGTCGAAGAAGGTCGCGCGCGCGGCTTGGGCGACGCGCTGTCGCCGGCGCGATCGCGGAGTGAGCCAGCGCCGACTTGCGGGGAGTTGCGTGTGCACGAGGCCGACCAGCGCGCCGGCGACCGCCGGGTCGATCAGGATCGACATGAGCGAAAAGTCGAACGGCGAAAACAGCATGAACGCGAGGGCCGCCCAGCCGGCGACGATCCCGGCGATCAGGTCCGCGTGCAGGTAGCTGCCCGAGTGGTGGCGGATCGCGATCACGACCTCGACGGCACTGCGGGCCTCGATGGCCTTGATGGCGGCGCGCAGCGCGCGATCCCCCGCTTCATCGACGAACGGCTTCACCGGCGCCTACTCCAGCTTCCAGCTAAAGTTGCCCGCCTCATCTTCTACGCGGATGACGAGCGAGCGCTCGTCTCCCTTGTGGTTTTCGATCTTGCAGCGGAACTCGCGCCCCGGGACGGCCACCCGGTGGCGGCGCCCGCAATCCACGAGCGCGCGCTTGCCGAAGCGGTCGTGGAACGCCTGCTCGATCGTGTCCTCGATCTTGGTGCTGCTGATCGTTCCTTCGTCCACGTACCAGCGCAGGTCGTCGCAGTCATCGGATTGCTGGGTGACGCGCACGTCGATCTCGCCGCCTTCAGCCCGCACGGTGCAATGGAAGGCTTTGTTCTTCCTGCATTCGATCGCCTCCGGGCACGACACGTCGTCCGCTTCGATCCCCTTTTGATCGAACAATTCTTCGCGGATCGTCGCTTCGAGCGCGTCCGAGTCGACGGTTGCGGTGCAGGCGGCGGCCGCCGCGGCCACGACCAGCCAGGCGTGTCGCATGGCCGCAACTGTAGCAGCGGCGGGCGGCGCATTCACGCTGGTGCGCTCCGCGTGCCGGCGGTACAGTCGCGCCGATGCAAACGCGGAGGCTTGGCTCGACCGCGGCGGCCGCGCTCGCGTGGCTCGTGGCGTGCGACGGAGGCGGCGGTGCGGCGGGAGACGGCGGCCCGGGACGGCCTGCCGACGGCGGCGCGCGCGCGTCGGACGCGTCCGCGGGCGACGCGGGCGGTGCGGCGGCCGATGCGCGACCGGTCGCGCGCTGCGATGCGCCGCGCGGCGAACCCGGCGACGACGTGTGGACGATTGACACGGCGGACGGGCCGCGGACGGCGCGCGTACACGTGCCGCCGGGATACGATCCGCGGGCGCGCACGCCGGTCGTGCTGAACTTCCACGGCTACACGTCCACCGCGCAGCAGCAGGAGTGGTTCTCCGGCCTGCCGGCCAAGGCGGATGCGGCCGGCTTCATCGCCGTCCACCCGCAGGGCGTCGGCAACAGCTGGAACGGCGGCGTCGGCTGCTGCGGGGACGCGCTCGCGATGGACATCGACGACGTCGGCTTCGTGCGCGCGCTGATCGACGAACTCGAGGCGCGGCTGTGCGTCGACCCGCACCGAATCTACGCGACGGGGATGTCCAACGGCGGCTATCTGTCGCACCGGCTCGGCTGCGACCTGTCGGATCGGATTGCGGCAATCGCGCCGGTCGCCGGCTTGCAGACGAGCCCGGGCTGCGCGCCGTCGCGGCCGGTATCGGTGATCCATTTTCACGGCACGGCCGACACGCTCGTGCCCTACGACCAGGTCGCCGCGACGATCGCCGGGTGGGTGGACCGCAACGGCTGCGCCGGCACGTCCACGGTGACGTATGCCAACGGCGATTCGACGTGCGAGACCTGGTCCGGGTGCGACCAGGGGGTGGAGGTCGTGTTGTGCACGGTCGACGGCGGAGGTCACACCTGGCCCGGCGGCGCCCAGGTGCCCGGGCTGGGCAAGACGACGACCGACCTGAACGCGAACGACGCGATGTGGGCGCTGTTCGAACGCCACGCGCTGCCGTGACGGCGATCGCGCGCGGCGCGGGTCATTGCGCGGCGGACCGCTGCAGCGACTCGTAGACGGTCGCGATCCAGCGGTCGGTGGGGACGAACCCCTGCCCCCAGGACGCCCACTTGGGATCGAGCACGATCTGATCCGGGCGCTTGCCCTGCTGCATCTGTGCGCGGATGGCCGCCGTCGTGGCGACCAACATGGCGTGGAACGCCCGCAGACCGGCGACGTCGGATAGCGGGCCGTGGCCGGGAATGACCTTCGCGTCCGGTGGCAGCATCTCGATCACCTTGGCGACGTTGGCGGTGTACTGCACGACGTCGCCGCCGGCGGCCAGATCGATGAACGGAAACCGCCCGTTGAAGTAGTGGTCGCCCATGTGGATGACGTGCGAGCCGGTGAAATAGACGATGCTGTCGCCGTCGGTGTGGCCGTGCGGCAGATGGATGACGCGGATCGGCTCCCCGTTGAAGTGCAGCGTGACCGACTCGGCGAACGTCACGACCGGCAACCCTTCCGGGGCCATGGCCGGCTGCACCGCGTCGCCGCGCGGCTGCGGCGCCGCCAGCCGCTTGCGCACGTTGTCGTGCGCGACGATCAGTGCCCGCTTGCCGAAGATCGGGTTGCCGCCGGTGTGGTCGCCGTGAAAGTGCGTGTTGACCAGCAGCCGCAGCGGCCCGTCGCCGAGGCGGTCGATCGCCTGCTCGATCGCCGGCGCGAGCGGAGCAAACTGGTCGTCGATCATCAGCTTGCCGTCGGCGCCGACCGACACGCCGATGTTGCCGCCGCGTCCCTCGATCATGTGCACGGGACCGGCGACGTGCGTGACGGTAATCGCGGGCGCGTCGGCGGACGCGCCCACGCGTGGCGCTGGCGCGGGATCGTCGGCCGCGGGCGCGCGCGGCGAATGAGTACACGCGAGCAGTGACGCGCCGGCGCAGGCGATCAACCGGATCATGCGTCCCGCGTACCGCGGACGCGCCGTTCCGTCAAACGATTCGTCCACATCGGCGCCGCGGTCAGCGACCGGATGCTGGAGCCGGCACGGCGCGCAAGGTGTGGTCGATCGCATCGAGCAATTCGTCCACGCGAAACGGCTTGGCGAGTGCCATGGTGAAGCCGTGGTCGGCGACGTCGTCGGCGGCGTAGCCGGTCATGGCGATCGCGCGCAGGTCGGGGGCGCGGCGGCGCAGTTCGGCGAGCGCGGCCGCGCCGCCCATGCCCCCCGGCACCGTGAGGTCGAGCAGCGCCACGTCGAACGGCTCGCCGCGAGCCGCCGCCGCGTCGAACTCGCGGATGGCGGCGGCGCCGTCCGCAACGTGGACGACGCTATAGCCCTCGGTGCGCAAAAACTCCGCGACGGCGCGCGCGAGCGCCGGTTCGTCCTCGAGCATCAGCACGCGCGCCTTCAGCGGCGGCGATTCCTCGACCCGCTCGTCGGCGCCCGCGATCGCCGGTAGCGTGACGACGAACGACGAGCCGGCGCCGGGCGACGACTTGACCGCGATGTCGCCGCCGTGCTGCACGACGATGGCGCGCGTGATCGCGAGCCCGAGCCCGCGTCCGTCGGCCTTGGTCGACACGTAGGGTTCGAACGCGCGGGCGGCGAGGTCCGGCGGCATGCCTGGACCGCGATCCGTCACCGTGACTTCGACGTAGCGGCCGGGGGGCAGTGAACCGCGCGCGCGGTCGACAACGACGTTCCGTGCCGTTACGGTCACGCGTGCGTCCGGCGGGGACACCTCGATCGCGTTGAGCACGAGGTTGGTGAGCACCTGTCCCATCTGGCCCGGGTCGACCCGGGCGCGCCACAGGTCGGGGGCGACGTCCACCGCCACGGCGGCGGACGAGCCGCGGGCGGCGAACTCGCAGTGATCGCGGATCAAGGGCCCGAGGTCGACGACGTCGCGTTGCACCGCGTCGCTGCGCGCGAAGCGCAGCAGTTGCTTGGTCAGGGACATGGCCCGCGCGCACGCGTCTTCGATGTCGGCCAACTGGCGCGCGAGCGCGTCGGCGCCGGCGGCGCGGCGCGCGACGCCGGCGTTGACGCTGATCTGCGCCAGCAGGTTGTTGAAGTCGTGGGCGATGCCGCCGGCGAGCAGCTCCAGCGATCGGGCGCGTTCGACCTGCTCGGCGGCGCGCTGCTTCGCCCATTCCTCCGTGCGATCGCGGACGACCAGTACGATCCCGGCGGTGCGACCGCTGCGGCCGGGAATCGGCGCGGCGACGTCGGACACCCAATATTCGCGCCCGTCGCGGGCGCGGACGAGGCCGTGCCGTTCCGCGGTGGCGGGGGCGGCGGGATCGACCGAGCGGTCGACGACGGCCGGCTGCAGCGTGCCATCGCGCTCGCTGAGCAGCTGGTACACCTCGGCGAGCGGGCGGCCGCGCGCGTCGGCGGCAGCCCAGCCGGTGAGGCGTTCGGCGACCGCGTTCATCAACTCGATGCGGCCCGCGCCGTCGGTGGCGATCACGCCGTCGCCGATCGCGTGGAACACGGCGAGCAGCCACTCGCGCGACGCGGCGAGTGCGGCGTGCGCCTGTTGGAGTTCGGTCACGTCCTGAGCGAGCCCGACCACCCCGACGATCTCGCCGGTCGCGTCGCGCAGCGGCTCGACGTGGGACAAGAACGTCAGGTCGTTCCACCGCAGGCGGTACGACACCGGCGTGCCGGCCAGCGCGCGGCGGTGGGCCGCGATCGGTTCGTAGTCCGGATCGTCCGTCGAGAAGAACTCCCACAGGCTGCGGCCGACGACCTCACCGGGCCGAAGTCCGAGCGACGCGAGCCCCGCGCCGGTGGAGGTCGTGAACACGAGGTTGCGGTCGACCGCCCACAGCACCGCGGGCATCTGGTCGACGAGCAGGCGCAGGTGCTCGTGAAGCGGCCGGGCGCCCGGGGGTACGTCGCGGCTGCGGTCGTCGGCGGACACGGGTCCCCTGCCCGGGAGTCTATGCGGTTCGCACCCCCGGCCGCAACCGCCGCGAGGCGATCAGCCCCGCGGGAACGGGCGCGTGGACAACCGGGCGGCGGCGCGCCGATCCGCTTTGCCCGCCGCCGTCAGCGGCAGCGCGTCGACGAGGGCGACCCGCCGCGGCCGCGCGAACGCCGGCAGCGACCGGCCGAGATGCTCGGCGAGGTCCGCGTCGTCGACGCCGGCGGGAGCGACGATGGCCGCTCCGACGATCTGGCCCCACCGTTCGTCGGGCAGGCCGAAGGCGCATGCGTCGGCAATCGCGGGGTGGCTGCGCAGCGCATCCTCCACCAGCGCCGGATGTACGTTCTCGCCGCCAGTGACGATCACGTCGTCCGCTCGCCCGAGCACGACCAGACCGCCGTCGGCCGTCCACCGGCCGAGATCGCCGGTGCGCAGCCGCCCGCCGGCGACGGTCGGTCCGCTCACTTCGATGCGGCCGTCGGAGGCGATGCGGACGTCGATGCCGGGCAGCGGGCGCAGGCCCGCGCCGGGGGCGCGCTCGGTGGCGACCTGCGAGCACGCCTCGGTCATGCCGTAGGTGCGCAGCAGCGGCCAGCCGCGTGCGCGCGCGCGGGCGAGCAGCCGTTCCGGTGCGGCCGCTCCGCCGACGAGGACCGCGCGCACCGCCGGCGGCGCGTCGCGGTCGCACAGCGCGGGCAATTGAGCGGGCACGATCGACCCGAGGGTGGCGCGATGGCGCTCGAAGCCGTCGAGGTCGTCGATCACTGCGGTCGCGCGGGCAATGACACAGCGCGTGATGACGGACAGGCCGCCGACGTGGGCGACGGGCAGCGGGCACAACCAGCGGTCGCCGTCGCGCCAGCCGAGCACGCTGGCGCTCGCCGTTGCGCTCGCAAACAACATGCGCGGCGTGAGCTCGACTGGTTTCGGCGCACCGGTCGTCCCCGACGTGAACACGACGAGCCCGCGCGCGCCGGCCGGAACCGCGGCTG
>RFGE01000229.1 GCA_003696105.1 Deltaproteobacteria bacterium
ACAACACGCACAGCGCGTGCGGCTCGACGCCGGTGAGCGTCGCCGCGTACGCGACGCAGTAGGCGACGATCGGGTTGGTGAGCGCGGTGGGCTTGAGCCAGAACTGGCGCTGGGTACAGCGCCGAGTGACAAGGTAGGTCGAGCCCGGCAGGACCTGTCGCGGCACGCTCACGTACCGCGTATCGGCTGGGGCGGCTCGCGGTTGCGCGAGAAGTTCAGCCCGGGTGGGGGTGCCAAGCGGGTGCCACGGGACACACGCGATCACCAACCCAGGTGCGGGCGTCGCGAGCAGGCACAAATCAACCCGGGGGCGGGTGCCGCAATCAACCCGGGTGCGGGCGCCCGGGCGAATCAACCCGGGTGCGGGCGCCGGCGGGTGCCGCGGGCGCCCATCAACCCGGGGGCGGGCGCCGGCGAATCAACCCGGAGGCTTGCGCCGGCGGGTGCCGCGGGCGCCCATCAACCCGGGGGCGGGCGCCGGCGGGTGCCAATCAACCCGGGGGCGGGCGCCGGCGGGTGCGAATCAACCCGGGTGCGGACGCCAGGGCGCGACTCAACGTCGCGGCCGTGGACGACACCGGCGTGATCGGCGCCCCCACCGCGAGGCGCACAGCGGTGCGCCGCCGCGGTCGCGCCGGGGCGACGGCGCGAGTACGCTCGCCGCCATGTGGACGATCCCGCCGTTCGACGACGCGGCCGCCGCGCGCGCGCGCCAGCGCCAGCGCGAACTCACGAAGCCGCCGGGCAGCCTCGGCGCACTCGAGAGCGTCGCAATCCAACTCGCCGGCTGGCAGGGCACCGACCTCCCGGCATCCCGGCCCGCCGCCGCCATCCTGTTTGCCGCCGACCATCCGGTCGCCCGCCGGGGCGTGTCGGCGTACCCGCAAGAGGTCACCGCCGCGATGGTCGCCAACTTCGCCGCGGGCGGAGCGGCAGCGAGCGTGTTGTGCCGCCACGCGCACGTCCCGTTGCGCGTCGTCGACGTCGGGGTGGCAGCCCCCTACGCCGTACCGGCCTCCGCTGCCGTACCCGTGCGACGTGACGCGGTTGCCGATGCACCTGCCGGCGACATCTGCGTCGAGGATGCGATGTCCGAAGACGTCTATCGCGCCGCGCTCGCCGCGGGCGCCGCGGAAATCGACGAGCTCGCCGCGGACACGCGGCTCGTCATCCTCGGCGAGATGGGCATCGGCAACACGACCCCCGCATCCGCGGTCGCGGCGGCGCTGCTCGGCTGCGACGCGCAGGAGATCGTCGGCGCGGGCACCGGCGTGACCGGCGCTGCGCTCGCCGCGAAAATCGCGGCCGTGGACGCGGCGGTGCGACGCGTGCGCGGCGCTCCGCCCGACGAGGTGGTCCGCGCCGTGGGTGGTCGCGACCTCGCGGCGCTCATCGGCGCGGCCGCGCGCGCGCTCGAGCGGCGCATCGCCGTGCTGGTCGACGGCTTCATCGTGACCGCGGCCATGCTGGCGCTGGTTCGGATGGATCCGGCGGCACGGCAGGGGTTGCTGTTCGCGCACCGATCGGGCGAACGCGGACACGCGCGCCTGTTGGCTGCACTGGACGCACAACCGTTGGTCGATCTGTCGATGCGCCTGGGCGAAGGCAGCGGCGCCTTGGTCGCACTGCACCTTGTCGACTGCGCGTGCGCTTTGCACCGCGACATGGCGACGTTTGCGAGCGCGAACGTGCCCGGCCCCGCGGCGGAGCGGCCGTGACGGCGAGTGCGCTCGGCGGCCTGCGCGCCGCGGTGTCGTTCCTCACGCGCGTTCCGGTCGGCCGGCCGCCGGCCGAGGACGAGCTGCGGCTGGCGCCCGCCTTCTTTCCCGCGGTCGGCGCGGCGATCGGCGGCGCGATGGCCGGCGCGTTCGCGATCGCGGCGCCGGCCGGCGCCCTGCCGGCGGCGTGCGTCGCGCTGGCCGCCGGGATGTGGCTCACCGGGGCGTTTCACGAAGACGGCCTGGCCGACACGGCCGACGCGCTCGGCGGCGCGCTCGATCGCGACCGGCTGTTCGACATCCTCAAGGACAGCCGCATCGGCGCGTACGGCGCGGCGGCGCTGGCGGCGTCGCTCGTGCTGCGCGCCGCGCTGATCGCAGCGCTGGCGGACCGCGCGACGGCTGCGCTCGTGGCGACGCAAGCGCTGGCGCGACTGCCGCCGGTGTGGCTGATGGCGACGCTGCCCTACGTGACGGCCCACGACCGAAGGCGCAGCCCGGCGTTTCGCGCCGGCGCGCGCGAGGTCGGCGTGGCGTCGGCGTTCGCCGCGATCGCCGTGACGGCCGCGGGCCTGTCGGTTTTCGAGATGATCGCATCGGCCGCGGCCGCCGCCGTCGTGACGCTCGCGTGTGGCTGGCGGTTTCGCGCGCGCGCCGGCGGCCTCACCGGCGACTTCCTCGGCGCCACCGAACAGGTGGCCGAGTGCGCGCTGCTGTTGGCGCTCGCCCTGGCAACGTGACGCGGCGCCGCACGCGGGCTCCGGCGCGCACGCCTCCCCGCGCGCGGTCGATCGCGCCGCAGCACGGTCGCCGCCCTCCGCCGCGCGCGGGCGCGCCATCCGGCGCCGTTGCAATGTGGCCGGCCGCTTGACCCGGGGGCCATTGTGCGCAACACACGGGCCATGCGTCACATCCGTTCGCTCGCCTTGCTCGCGGCCGCCGCGTCCGCGTGCGGCAACTCCGACTCGAACCCCGCCGCCACGGCGACTGGCTCCGCCGCCGCGCCGTCGGCCAAGGCGACCGGCTCCGCCGCCGCGCCGTCGGCCGAACCGAAGCGGCCCTCGGTCATTCGCGTCACCGGGATCCCGGACGAAAATCCGACGGAACTCGTCCGCGCCTACAAACCGTTGACGGACCTTTTGTCCAAGCGGCTGGGCGTGCGCGTCGAGTACGTTCCCGTGACCGATTACGGTGCCGCCGTCCAGGCGCTCGCGGCCAAGAAGGTCGACTTCGCGTGGCTCGGCGGGTTCACCCACGTCCAGGCGCGCAACATGACGGACGTCGTGCCCGTCGTCATGCGCGACATCGACCGCGAGTTTCACAGCGTATTCATCGCCAACGCGAACAGCGGCATCCAGTCGATCGCCGACCTGCGCGGCAAGAAGTTTGCGTTCGGCTCGAAGAGTTCCACCTCGGGGCACCTGATGCCGCGCCATTTCCTCGTCACGAAACACGGCATCGACCCGGACAAGGACTTCGACGGCCCCCCGGTGTTCAGCGGTGCCCACGACGCGACCGTGAAAATGGTCGAATCCGGCAAGGTCGATGCGGGCGCACTCAACGAACAGGTCTGGCAGCGCATGGTCAAGGAGGGATCCGTCGACACCCACAAGGTGAAGGTCATCTGGACCACGCCGCCGTACGTCGATTACGTGTGGACGGCCCGCGCCGACGTCCCCGAGGACATCCGCCGCGCGTTTGCCGACACCTTCCTGTCGCTCGACCCGAAAAACCCCGAGCATGCACCCGTGCTCGAGCGAATGGGCGCGACCAAGTACGTGCCCGCGAGCCCGTCGGACTTCGACGCGATCGAACAGGTAGCCAAGTCGATCGGCCTGCTCAAGAAGTAGTGAGCCGTGCCTTCGCCGGTTCCCGTGCGGTTCGAGGGCGTGTGCCGGCGCTGGCGTGACCGCGCGGCGCTCGTCGACGTCGACCTCGCGCTGTCTCCGGGCGAGCGCGTGGCGCTGATCGGTCCCAGCGGCAGCGGCAAGACCACCTTGTTGCACCTGCTGATGGGCGCGTTGCGCTCGTCGGCGGGGCGCATTCGCATCGGAGACGTGGCGATCGAGGAGATGACGCCCGCGCAGGTGCGCGCGCACCGCCGCCAGTGCGCACTCGTCGACCAGGGATCGCTGCTCATCCGGCAGCTCACCGTGCACGGTAACGTCGTGGCCGGCATGTTGCCGCACTGGCCCTGGTGGCGCGTACTCGCGTCGGTGGCCTGGTCCGTGGAGCGCGCCCGCGTGCGCGCACTGCTCGACGACGTCGGCCTCGGCGACCGCCAGTGGGACTCGGCCGCGACCCTCAGCGGCGGCCAGCAGCAGCGCGTCGCGATCGCTCGCGCACTCGCCGGCCAGCCGGCGTTCTTGCTCGCGGACGAGCCGACGAGCGCGCTGGACCCGACGACATCCGACGAGGTCATCGCGCTCATGGCCGCCCGCGCGCGGCGGCTCGGGGCGACCCTCGTCATCTCGACTCACCGGGTGAGTCAGGTGCTCGACGACGTCGACCGCGTCGTCGGGCTGCGCGCCGGGCGCGTCGTGCTCGACGCGCGGCCGGCCGACGTCGACGACGCCGCGCTCGACGCGCTGTACGAGGGCAGCCGTGAGCGCGCTTGAACCGCGCGATCGGCGGCGCGTCGCGCTCGCCACCGCCGCCACCGCGTCGGTCGTGGCCGCCGGCTGGTTTGCCGGCGCCGATCCGACGCGGCTCGCGGACGCGCACGGCGCGGCCAACTTTGCGGCGCTGCTGCGGTCGCTGCTGTCGCCGGACCTGAGCGGGCCGTTTTTGTCGCGCATCGGCGGCCTGGCGGTCGACAGCATCCTGATCGGCGCCCTCGGCTTGGCGATGGCGCTCGCCGTCGCGGCGCCCCTCGCGATCGCCGCCGCGCGCGTCCCGGGGCTCGCCGACGACCCGCTGGCCCGGAGATGGCGGACGGCCGGCCGCCGCGCGCTGCGGTCGTCCGCGCGCGGGGTCCTCGCGTTTTTTCGCGCGGTCCCCGAGATCCTGTGGGCGTACCTGTTCGTGCGCATCTTCGGGCTGGGGCCCGGCCCGGCCGTGTTCGCGCTGGCACTGTCGTTCGGCGGCATCATCGGCAAGCTGTTCGCGGAACTGATCGAAGCGGCCGACCCGACGCCGATCCGGCGCCTGCAGGCCGCCGGCGCCGGGCGAATCGCCGTGCTCACGTACGGCGTGCTGCCCCAGGTGCGCAGCCAGTGGATCGCCTACGCGCTGTTTCGCCTCGAGTGCTCCATCCGCAGCGCGTCGATCCTCGGCGTGGTGGGCGCCGGCGGCCTCGGCAGCGAGATCGATCTGAGCATCCGCTACTTTCAGTACGACAAGCTCGCCACCGCGCTGCTCGCGGTCCTCGCCTACGTCGTGGCGCTCGAGATCGCGAGCGCACGTCTGCGGCGGGCGCGCCCCGGCTGGCCGCTCGCGCTGTTTTGCGCCGGAGCCATCGCGGGCGTCGCTCGGCTCGACATCCCGTGGCGCGCGGTCTGCGGCGAGGACGCGACGGCGCAACTGCGCGCGTTCTTCGCCGGGTTCGTGTCGCCGACGACCGACGCCGCGTTCCTCGTCCGCGCGGTGCGGCTCGCGGCGGTGACGGTCGCGATGGCGTGGGCCGCGACCGCGCTCGCGGCCGCCGCGGCGTTCGTGCTCGCCCCCCTGTCGGCGACGACGTTCACCGTGCGCGGGTACCTCGACGACGCGCCCGCCGCGCGCGGCCCCCGGCGCTACGCCGCGCTCGCCGTCATCGCGCCCGCGCGCGCCGCGCTGCAGGTGGCCCGCGCGCTCCCCGAACTGGTGTGGGCGCTGCTGTTCATCGTGTGGGTCGGACCGGGACCGACCGCCGGCATCCTCGCGCTCGCGGTCCACACGACCGGCATCCTCGGCCGACTGTACGGCGACGCGCTCGAGGAGGCCGAGCCCGGCCCCGCGCGCCTCATCGAGCGCAGCGGCGCCGGTCCGCTGTCGCGCTACCTGTACGGCGTGCTGCCGCAGGCGCTTCCGCGCATCGCCTCGTTTTCGCTGTTCCGGTTCGAGGTCAACATCCGCGACGCGGCGATGGTCGGTTTCGTCGGCGCCGGCGGGCTCGGAGACGCCCTCCACACGGCCATCAGCCTGTTTCACATGAGCGATCTCGCGACGCTCGTCGCCGTCACGATTGCCGTCGTCGTCGCGGTCGACGGCCTCGGCGACCGCGTGCGGCACCGACTGCCGGGCGTGGCGTAGCCGGCCGATGCTCCACGCCACCGTTGCGCTCTCACGCGCGCCGGCCTCGCCGGTCGCACGCAGCTCGCTCCGGCCGAAAATCGCGCTGGCCCCTTGCGAAGCCGCCGCGCGCTGCCGCTAAGATGGCGACCATCGACGCCTTCACCAAAGATCCGCTCGTCTTTCTCATCCCCGTGATCGCCGCCGTCATCGGCTGGGGAACGAACGTGCTCGCGGTCGAGATGATGTTCCGCCCGCTGCGGTTCATCGGCATCGGCCCGCTCGGCTGGCAGGGCATCGTGCCGAGACACGCTCGCAAGCTGGCGGCCAAATCGACCGACCTCATCACGTCGAAGCTGATCAATCTGCGCACGCTGTTCGAGGACTTCGACGCGTCGGGGTTCGCCAAACAACACCTCGACCGCGCGGTGGACGAACTCACCGATCAGATCCTGTCCGAAGCCGAGCGGTATGCCGGCGACATGTGGAAGAACGCGCCCGACGCGATCAAGTCGCAGGTGCGCACGATGCTGCGCGCCGAGATCGAACAGGTCGCCGGCCGCATCCTCGCCGACATCGGTGAAAACATCGAAGACATCCTCGACGTCAAGGCGATCGTGGTCGACACGGCCGAGCGCGACCGCGCGCTGGTCGGGCGCATGTTTCAAGAGACCGGCGCAGCCGAGTTTCGGTTCATCAAGCGGTCGGGCGCGTACTTCGGCTTCTTGTTCGGCATCGTCCAGATGGTCGCGTGGGTCTACTATCCCGCGTGGTGGGTGCTGCCGTTTTTCGGCTTCGTCGTCGGCTACGCGACCAACTGGCTGGCGATCAAGCTCATCTTCGAGCCCGCCCAGCCCAAGCGCTACGGCCCGTTCGTGATCCAGGGCCTGTTCCACAAGCGCCAACACGAGGTCGCCCAGCAGTTCGCGGCGATGCTGTCGAAGGAGATCCTCAACACGGACGCCATGGTCGCCAAGATGGTGTCCGGTCCGGGCGGCGAGCGGCTGTTTGCCATCGTCGACCGCCACGTCACGGAGCTGCTCGACCGCTACGCGAACCACCCGATGACCGCCGCGCTGCTGCCGGCCGACAAGATGGCCGAGGTACGCGAGGAAGTCCTCGCGCGGCTGCGCGAGGAGCTGCCCAAGCCGGGCGGCTTTCTGTACACGTTCACGGCGCGCGCGATCGACATCTACGGCGAGTTGTTCGAACGGATGTCGAGCCTCGATTCGGAGAGCTTCGAGGGCGTGCTGCGGCCGGCGTTCCAGGAGGATGAGTGGAAGCTCATCGTCGCGGGCGCGGCGCTGGGGCTCGGCGCCGGCGTGTTGCAGCTTTTGTACATGTTCGGCGACTCGCTCGCGTGACCGCCCGCCGCGGCGCCCCGGCCGGCCGCGCCCTACGCCGTCAGCGATCCCGCGCGGCTTCGTCGCGCAGGCGCGCGTGCTCGAGCAAGACCGCCGCGGTCGGCAGGTCGATCTCGTCGGCGCCAACCACCTCGCACGCGACGAACTCGAAGTTGCCGTCGTCCCAGTCGAGCACCGAAAACAGCCGGTCGCGCGGCGTCCCGTGCGGCGTCGGCCCCTCGAGTTTCACGACGCGACCGCCCGCGATGAACAGCCGCGCGATCTGGTCGTCGCGCAGCACCACGAGGATGCCCGACTTGCGCTCGAACTCGAGCAGCGACAGCAGCGTCGGCAGGCCGATCTGCGCGAGGTGGCCGTGCAGCATCGCGCGCGGCGGCTCGCGCTGCGGCAGCGCGAGCCGCCGCAGGCGGATGCTCAACTCCTCTTCGGTAAACGGCTTGTGCAGCACGTCGCGCACGCCCATGCGGTAGGCGCGCAGCCGCCGCATGTCGTCCATGTTCTCGGACATCAACACGATCGGCACGTGGTCGAGGCCCGGCCGCGACAACACCATCTTGGCGAGGGTCCAGCCGTCGGTGTCCGGCATGTCGGCCTCGGCGACCAGCACGTCCGGCGCCTCGTGTTGCATGCGCGCGTAGGCCTCGGCGCCGGACCGCGCCGTCGACACGAGGTAGCCGTCCTCCGACAGCCCGGTCTGCAACCGGTCGAGTAGCCGGTGGCTGGGGTCGGCGATGAGCACGCGGATGGAGCGCGGCACCTCCTGCGGCGGCGGCGTGACCTGCTCGAGCACGTCCTCGAGATAGCTCAGCAGATGCTCGCGCCCCTCGTTGTCCTGCTCGAGAAACTCGAACCCCATGCCGGGACGGCGGCCGAGCGCGCGGGCGGCCGACGGGGCCAGCAGGTGTGCGACCCGCGAGATCACCCGCACGCGGTGGTCGACCGGCAACGTGATCGTGAGTTCGACGACGTCGCCGACCGGCAACAGCTCCTCCGTGCGCACGAACGCACCGCGGCGGCTGAGGTCTTCGGTCTCCGCGCGGACGATCCGGCCGAGCCGCTCGAACTCGACCGGACACGCCGTCACGATGCGCTGCTCGCGATGCACCCCTCGGGCCAGTATAGGGGATCGCCCGACGCACAGGGGTCCTTCGGCGAGCGCGCCCGCGCGTCCCCGCCGGCGCGGCCCGCGCCCGCGGCCTCGCACCGCGCCGGCGGCCCGCACCGGCGTCCGCGCGCCGCGCCGCCGCGGCACCGGCGCCGCGTGTTTGCGCCGCCGCGGCCGCCCGCCCCCGCGGCCTCGCACCGCGCCG
>RFGE01000230.1 GCA_003696105.1 Deltaproteobacteria bacterium
CCCCCGGTCGGTGTGCCGGCGTACAGGTCGCCACCGGCCGCGAACCCGCGCCGCCGTGTCCGGCCAGCCGCGGCGCGGGCTGTCGCGTGCCGCGCGGCGCCAGCCGAGGACAGGTCCGCCGGCGAGTTCCGGGCGGCTCGCGTGTGACGGCGGCGGTCGCGCCCCGGTCGCTTGACCGTCGCGCCACATGCCGCCCGCCGCCCGCCGCCCAACGCTCGGCGCGGGTGCGCGCGGCCGCGGTGCCCGACACGGCGCGAACCCCGATCCACTCTGCCTGCGGGCGGCGAGCGAGGACTGCCCTGCGAGGGACGCAACGCACTGCCGCGTCCCCGCGCGCGGCGAGCGAGGCATATTGGATCGGCACGTCTTCGCTCCGCTGGAGCCGCGGCCCCGCTCGTGGCGAGCCCGGTACGGGTCGAGCCGTCGCGCCGCTTCCCGGTGCGAGGGCTCGCCCCCGCGCACGAGGCGACGCCCGCGATGCGCGTGACATAATCCGCGCGTCTTGGATCTGCTCGCGCCGTTCATGCCGCCGATCCGTACCCTGCGGAGCTACCGGCGCGCCGACTTCCCGCGCGACCTCGTCGCGGGGTTGACCGTGTCGGTCGTGGACATCCCGCAATCGATGGCGTTCGCGGTCATCGCCGGCGTCCCCCCGGTCTACGGCTTGTATACGGCGATCTTCCTCGCCGCCTTCGGCTCGCTGTTTACCTCCAGCCCGTTCCTGTCGGTCGGGCCCACCAACACGCAGAGCCTGCTGATCGCCGCCGTCGTCTCGCGCGTGACCCACGACCCGCACGACTACGTGCGGCTGGTCATCGCGCTCGGGATGATCAAAGGACTGCTGCAGCTCGCGTTCGCCGCCGCGAGCATGGGCCGGCTCGTGCGCTATGTGAGCCGCGGCGTCATGATCGGGTTCACCGCAGGAGCCGGCGTGCTGATCTTCCTCGAGCAGGTGCCGGCGTTCCTCGGGCTGCCGGGACACGTCGACCGCGTCGACCTGCCCGGCGCCGTGGGCCGCGCGGCGTCGATCGCGACGCACGTCGCCGCCGCCAACCCCGTCGCCGTCGCCCTCGGCGCCGCCGCCCTGGCCCTGTTGCTCTTCGCGCGCAAGCTGCCCGAGTGGGTGCCGGCTCCGCTGATCGTGGTAGCCGGCGGCGCGGCGGCCGTATGGCTCGGCGGCCTCGACGTGCCCACCGTCGGCCCGCTGCCGCGCGGCCTGCCGTCGGTCCGGCTGCCGCGCGCGTCGGTGTCCGAGATCGAGGCGCTGCTGCCGGGCGCGCTCGCCATCGCGCTGCTCGGAATGCTCGAGTCGGTGGCCATCGCCAAGTCGATCGCCCAGCGGACCGGCCAGCGCATCAGCGCCGATCAGGAGTTCTTCGGCCAGGGCATCGCCAACGTCCTGGGCAGCCTGTTTTCGTGCATGCCGGGGTCCGGCAGCTTCACGCGCACGGCGCTGCAGTACCAGGTCGGCGCGCGGACGCGCGTGGCCGGCCTCGTGTGCGCCGTGTCCAACGCGATCATCTTTCTGGCGCTGGCGCCGCTGGCGCGCCACATCCCGCTGGCCGTGCTCGCGGCGATCCTGTTTTACGTCGCGTATACGCTCATCGACGTGCCCGCGATCCTGCGCATGGTCCGCACGAGCCGGGCCGACGCGGTGACGTGTCTGGGCACCTTTGCGGCCGCGCTGCTGCTGCCGCTGGCCTACGCGATCTACGTCGGGGTGTTCCTCAACATCGCGCTGTACCTGCGCCAGGCGGGCAAACTGCGCATGGCGCGCATGGTCTACCTCGGCGGCCAGTCCTTCCAGGAAGTGCCGGTCGAGTCCATGGCCGAGCTCGATCAGGACGTGGTGTTCCTGCAGCTCGAGGGCGACCTGTTCTTCGCCGTGGAGGAGGAGCTGTCCGCGCGGCTCGGCGAGCTGGCCGCCAGCGACGTGAAGGTGGCGGTGTTTCGGCTCAAGCGCACGCACTTCGTCGACGGCACGGTGCTGTTCGCGTTTGCACAGTTCATCCAGCTGATGCAAAAGCGCGGCGGACACGTGCTGTTTTGCGGTGTGCGCCCCGACGTCATGCGCCAACTCGAGTCGTTCGGGCTGGTCGACTTGATCGGCCGGGACAACGTATTCCCCGCCAGCGACGGCGTGTTCAACAGCGCTCGCCGCGCCCTGGAGCGCGCCCGCGTCCTCACCGGGCACACCGAGCGCGGCGGCGTGACCGGCGCCTACCAGATCTAGGGGGCACGCGATCGCCGGTTCACCGATGTCGCGCGCGCCGCGACGAATTCGCGGCGCCGCACCGCCGGCGGCGCCGCGCGGGCCGAGACTCCCCGCCCCGGTCGCAACGAGTGCTCGCGGATGGCGATCGGTCACGCGATCCCGGACTCGACGGAGGACGCGCCCCGCACTGGAGATCGGTGGTCCACGCCGGATCGGCCGGCGACTGCAGCGACAGACCGGCGAAGTCCGCCGCGCGCAGGCCCCATGTGCGCGTGCGTGCGCGCCGCGGAGCTCGATCGGAACGTTCCGGCCCGCCAACCGGCGACGGCGGCGGATCGCAGCGAGGTCGATGCGCCACAACCTGCTACGGTGTGGCGCCATGAAGGTGCTGTTTTGCGGCACCGGCTGGCTGCCGGTGGTCGATGCGATCGAGCGCGCCGTCCGCGCGCGCGTTCCCGCGGGCGTGCACATCGCCGTCCGCGACCCGAACGCGGACCTGATCGACCAGCTGCGCGACGTGCACGTCATCCTGCCCTCGAACTGCCGCATCGACCGGGCGGCGATCGGGGCGCCCGCGGATCTGCGGCTCATCCAGCAGCCTGCCGCCGGCTACGACGGCATCGATCTCGCCGCAGCGGCCGAGCGCGGCGTTCCGGTGTGCAACGCCCCGGGATGCAACGCCGACTCGGTCGCCGAAGCCGCCCTGCTGCTGATCTTGGCGCTCGCGCGCCGACTTCGGCCCGCACAGCGGGCGTTCGCCGAGCGCGCGATCGGCGTCCCCGCCGGGGTCGAGCTGCGCGGCAAGACGCTCGGCATCGTCGGCCTCGGTCGGTCGGGCAGCGCGCTGGCGCGCATCGCCGGTGCGATCGGGATGCGCGTGCTGGCCGTGCGCTCGTCCAGCACCGCCGCCGAGTTCGACCGGCTGCTGCGCGAGTCCGACGTCATCAGCCTGCACTGCCCGCTCACCCGCGAGACCCGCGGACTGATCGACGCGGACGCGCTCGCCCGCGTCAAGCCGGGCGCGCTGCTCGTCAACTGCGCCCGCGGCCCGATCGTCGACCGCGACGCCGTCGAGGCCGCGCTCGCGGACGGGCGGCTCGGCGGCCTCGGCCTGGACACCTACTGGTCCGAACCCTGGGACCCGCTCGATCCGCTGTACGCCCGCGACGACGTCGTCACGCTGCCGCACGTCGCGGGCTCGACCGCCGAGACGTTCGCCCGCACGGCAGACCTCGTGGCGGACAACATCGCGCGCGTCCTGCGCGGCGAAGCGCCGCTTCATCGCGTCGCGTGATCCGCGTGGGCTCCGCCGGCCGGCGCGCCAGCGGCCGGCTCGCGCGCGCGAACGGACGTCCGCCGCTACTCGAGTTCGTCGGTCGCGCTGGTCACCGGGCCCTCCGCGCCGGGCCGTATCTCGAACGTCGAGTACGCGCCGTCGCAGTCGAGGTCGCCCAGCGCGCGGACGACGAAGCCATCTCCGTCCGCGACGTACTGGTAGTGATAGTAGTGCGGATCGGCTACCTCGAACTGGAGCGCGCGCCACGTCGGGTGGTCCCACAGGTCGGCGCGCGGGGCGCACCGCGCTCCCCCGGCGCGACAGCAGGTGCCCAGCGGCGGCGTCGGCCCGACGCTCGCGAGGCGCTTGCCCGCGGCGCGGGCGGCCTCGGCTGCTCGATAGAGTTGGGAAAGCAACACGCGCGCCTCCGACGTCTTCGCCCGGCGCGCGTACTTGATGAACGCGGGGATCGCGATGGCCGCCGCGATGGCGGTCGTCCCGCCCGCCGGCGGCGCGCCGCGGGCGACGATGGCCGCCTGCCGCCCCGCGAGGGTGCCGGCCCGCGCCGCGAGTTCGCGCATGGCCGCGAGATAGCCGTCGTGGTCGCCGTCGAGGTCGCGCGCGACGGCCGCCTCGTACGCGCGGTACACGTCGTCGGGATCGGCGGCGTGGCTGACGACGACCACCGACAGGTCGTAGCCGCCGCCCCGCGCGGTGAGGCCGACGCCGGCCTCGGCGATGTGCGCCAGCGCCCAGCGCGCGCCGTCGAGCTGCTCCGGCGTCACGCCGGCGATCCGCGCCAACACCGCGGACGCCGCCGCCTTGGCCTCGGCCGGTGCGGCGGCGAACGGGTCGAACGACCGGCCCCACACGACGACGTGCGCATCCCGCACAAGGGGCGCCGTGTGCGCGCTCGGCGCCGGCCCGTCGGCTGCCGGCGCGTCGCCCGGCCCGCCCAGACCGGCAGCGATGCGCAGGGCACCGTCGGCGACGGACGCGCGCACGACCAGGGGCTGTCCGACGGTCGCGTCGCTCGCCGGGAACGTGAGCCGGCAGACGCCCTCGTCGGTGGCCGCGGTGGCGCTGGGGATCTCGCGCTCGGCGAGCGCGCACAGCCCGGGCAGCGCCGCCCGCACCGCGTCGCCGTCGCGCACGGCGATCGCCGCCTCGCCGACGCCGGCCGGTCCGCCCGCCCCCGCCTGCGGCCTCGCGCCCAGCGGCGTCGACAGCGTCATGTCGCCCGCGATCTGCTCGATCACGTCGCGGCGCAGATCCCGCCCGCCCGGGATCGGGATCTCGGGCGGCAGCGGCGGCAGCGCGCCGAGCAGCGCCGGCCAATCCAGGTGGACGGCGACGAGCCCGACGGCGCGCTCCGGGCGAGGGCGCACCGCCGCCGGCACGGCCGCCGGATCCCGCAGCGGTAGCGGCAGCACGCCCTCGGCCGCCACGTTGGCCGCGAGCACTCCGCCGCCGATGCGAACCGCGACCGCCAGCAGGCCGGGGTCGCGCAGCGCGAGCCGCTTCGCGAATCCGGTCCTCAGCGTGTCGATGCGCGCGATGTCGGCCATGAACTCCACGTCGCCGCGGCGATGGGCGGGCAGCGCCCGGACGCGCGCCGCGAGCGCCCCGCCGTCGCCCGCCGCCATCGCGTCGATCGCGGCCAGGTCGCGGGCGCACATCACCCGGCCGCCGGCCATCGCGCACACGCCGCCGTCGCTGCGTTCGATCACGTCGCGGTCGCCGCGTTTGACGACGGGCTTGTTCGCGACCCCGGCCATCGCGGCCAGGTCGCGAAACGGCAGCGTTCCGCCGACGACCTGCATCCGCTCGTCGAAAAACAGCGCGAACCCGCGCGACAGATCCACGCCCATGCGGACGAACCGCTCGCGGTCCAATAGCTTGTTCGCGGGCGTCGCCGCGAGCGCGGCTCGCAGCGCGCCGTACAGCCGCTGCGACGACGGACGCGCCGCCGCGACCCGTTCGACCTCGGACAGCACGCGATACGCGGCGTCGATGCTGCCGGGCGCGAACACGACTCCCGCCGCGGCACCGGCGGGCGCCAGCGCCCACAGCGCGTCGGCGCCGCGCCCGGCCGTGTCGGCCGCCTCGTCCTTGCCGCCCTCGGGCGTGGCCGCGGTCTTGTTTCCACAGCCGGCGGCCGCCGCCGCGATCACGAGCCACGCCCTCGGCAGTCCCCCCCATCGCGAATTCATACGGCGACTGTACCGCAGCGGGCGGCGGCGGGGGGGGCGCCGGCGCGACAAAAATGTGATCCGCGGCGCTGCGCCGGCGGCCCGCGGTTGTGGCAGACTGGCGACGAGCGCGACGGGGTCACGGATGACGCCAGGGGTCCACACGGTCGCCGCCATCGCGATCGCGGCGGTGGCAGGATGTGCGAAGGACGCGGCCAGCCCGCCGCCGCGCTCCGCCGGCGCCCAGGCCGAGCGCGCGACCTCCAAGGGCGCGGTCGCCGCCGGCCGCAGCGCGTCGGCGCCGTCTGCACCGGAGGCTGCCATGAAACTCGAATCCCCGGCGTTCGCCGACGGCGAGTCGATCCCCCCGAAGTACACCTGCGAGGGCGACGACGTGTCGCCGCCGCTGGCGTGGAGCGGCGCGCCGGCGGGTACGCGCTCGTTCGCGCTCATCGTCGACGACCCGGACGCGCCGGATCCGGCGGCGCCGAAGATGACCTGGGTCCACTGGGTCGTGTTCGACATCCCGGCGGACGTCGCCGCGCTGGCCGAAAACGCCGCGGCCGGCGGCCTGCCGCCCGGCGCGCGCCAGGGGACCAACGACTGGAAGCGGGTCGGCTACGGCGGTCCGTGCCCGCCCATCGGCCGGCACCGGTACGTCCACAAGCTGTACGCGCTCGACACCCTGCTCGCGCCGACCGGGCTCACCGCGCCGACCAAGCGCGACCTGCTCGCCGCGGTGGAGGGGCACGTGCTCGCCCAGGCGACGCTGATCGGAACGTACGCCAAACGCGGCAAGTAGGGGCCTCCCCGGGAGGCTGTTGCGCACAGCCGCTGGCTGCGGTCGCGATCTGCGGGCGATCTTCGGCGTACGTCCTCGCGCCCGGCTCCTTGCGCGGCGGTCGCCGCGCGCCGCGTCACGGGCCGGCGTCGGCCGGCGGGCACGCGCCGCGGTCGCCGAGCGCGCACGCCCGCGCGCGCAGCCGCGCGACCTCGGCCGCGTCGCCGCCGGCGGCGGCGAGCACCTCGGCGAGCTGCCGGCAGCCGAGCGCATCGTCGAGGTCGCACGCGCGCGCCAGCAGCGCCTTGGCGCGGTCCTCGTCGCGCGGCCCGCCCAGTCCGGCGCCCGCCAGCAAGCCCGCCTGGCGGCAGGCGGGCCCGTCGCCGCGCTCGCATCCCTTGCCGAACCACACGGCCGCCGGCGCGTGCCCGCGCGCGACCCCGCGGCCGACCGCGTACATCTCGCCGAGGTAGCGACACGCCACCGGGTCGCCGCCGTCGCACGCCCGCGCGAACAGCTGCGCCGCGCGCGCGTCGTCGCGCGGCCCGGCCTCGCCACTGGCGACCAGCTCGCCGAGGCTGCGGCAGCCGAACGGCACGCCGGCGGCGCACACCTTGTCGAACAGCGCGCGCGCGCGCTGCACGTCGCGCGGGACGCCGCGGCCCTGCAGCGCCATCCGGGCCAGGTTCCAGCACGCGAGCGGCTCGCCGGCGTCGCACGCCTTGGCGAACAGCCGGGCGCCGCGCGGCTCGTCGACGGCGACGCCGACTCCGTGCGCAACCAACTGTCCGAGGTTGTTGCACGCCTTGGCGTAGTCCGCGTCGCACGCGCGAGCAAACAGCTCGCGCGCGCGCGACGGGTCGGCCGCGACGCCGACGCCCTCCATGTACATCACGCCGAGGTTGCGGCACGCCTCCCAGTCGCCGCGGCCGCACCGCCGCTCGAGCGCCTGCGGCACGCTCGCCGCCGGCGCCGCGTCGTCGCCCCGCGCCGCCGCGCGCTGTCCGTCGCCGCCGCGACACGCGATCGCCACCGCCACCGCCGCGGCCGCGGCGGCCGCTCGTCCGTCGGTTCGCATGCGCGGTGGTGTAGCATGGTGTACGGTCTGAGCGTGCGCCGCCCGTGGTTTCTGTGCGCGCTCGCCGCGGTCACGCTCTACTCGTGCCCGTACTTCGGCCAGCTCAAGAGCGCCAACGAGCTGCCGCGGATCTTTTTGACCACGGAGATGGTCGACCGCGGGACGTTCGCGATCGACGCGCGCCTGCCCGAACTCGGCTCGCGGTTCGACGTGTCGCGCACCCCCGACGGCCGCCACTTCTCGAACAAGGCGCCGGGTCTGTCGCTGCTGGCGGTCCCGGCCTACCTCGCGGTCAAGGGCTGGCACGCGGTCGCCGGCGGCACGCCGTCGCTGCGCGAGCTGACCTGGGCGTTTCGACTGTCGGCGGTCGCCGTGCCGGCGCTGGCGTTTTTGCCCGTGTTCTGGGCGGTCGCGCGCCGGTTCGCCCCCGGCGCGCCGCGCGCGGCCGACACGGCGCTGGCGGCCTACGCGCTCGGCTCGCTCGCCCTGCCCTACTCGATCCTGTTTTACTCGCATCAAGTCGCCGCGGCCCTGTGCGGCGCGAGCTTCGCGTGCGCGATCGCGCTGGCGCGCACGCCCGACCTGCGCCGGCCCGGCCGGTGGGCCGCCGCGACCGGTGCCCTCGCCGGGCTCGCGGTGCTCGTCGACTACCAGGCGGCGATCGCCGGCCTCGCGGTCGGGCTGTACCTGCTGGCGCGCGCGCCGCGCCGATGGCGCCATGCCGCGCTCGCGCTCGCCGGCGCCGCGCCGGCCGCGGCGGCGCTGGCCGCGTATCACACCGCGTGCTTCGGCGCGCCGTGGCGCACCGGCTACGCGTTCGCGCCGGACCCGGCGCATGCCCGCGGCGTGCTCGGCATCGTCGGTCCGAACGCGCGCGCGATGGCCAACGCGCTCGTCGCGCCCGACAACGGCCTGCTGTGGCTCAGCCCGTGGGTCGCGCTCGCCGTCGCCGGCGCGGTCGCGATCGCGCGCGACGGGGCCGCCCGCCGCCGCGTCGGCGCCGAGGCCGCCGTGTGCGCGGCGGTCGTCGCGGCGTACGTGCTGTTTCTCGGATCCACCGTGCCGGAGTTCGGCCGCGGCGGCTGGAGCGTCGGACCGCGCTACATCGCCGCCGCGATCCCGTTTGCCGGCTGGCTCGCGGCGGCGGGGCTCGCGGCGGTCGACCGCCGGCCCGCGATCGCGACGGTGGCGCTGGCGCTCGTGTGGATCGGCGTCGCCGTCTACGTGCTGGCCGCGTCGACGTTCCCGCACTGGCCGTGGCCGAACTTCACGAACCCGCTGCGGTCGGTATCGATGCGGTTGGTCGCCGAGGGCATGGCGCCGTACTCGGCCGGCACGCTGCTGGGTTTGCGCGGCATCGCCGCCTACCTGCCCGCGTTCGCCGGCGCGGCCGCGGTGACCGCCGCGCTGACCGCCGGCCGCGACCGGCACCGGTGGCGGCGCACCGCGATCGCCGCCGCCCTCGCCGCCGCGGCGCTGGTCGGCTACGCGCGGGTGCCCGAGCGCGGTCCGGGCGCCGACCGCGGCTGGCGCTACATCGAGCGGATCTGGGAGCCGCGGTGACCCGGCGCCGCGCGAACGTGGTAACACCAGGCGTTTCATGCGGCTGTCGATCCTGATCCCGGCCTACCAGGAGGAGCGCACCATCGGCGAGGTGCTGCGCCAGGTGTGCGCGGTCGACACCGAGTCGCTCGGCTTCGACAAGGAGATCATCGTGTGCGACGACGGCTCGACCGACCGCACGGTGGCCGAGATCGAGGCCGCGCGCGCGACGGACGACCGCATCGTGCTGGTGCGCCACGAGCGAAACCGGGGCAAGGGCGCGGCGATCCGCACGGCGCTGGCCGCCGCCACCGGCGACTACTGCCTCATCCAGGACGCCGACCTCGAATACGAGGTCACCGACTACCCGCCGATGCTCGAGGCGGTGCGCGCGGGGGCCGACGTGGTCTACGGATCGCGGTTCCTCGCCAAGGCGCGGCCCGACGGCATGCGCCTGCCCAACTACGTCGCCAACCGCATCCTCACGACCACGGCGAACCTGCTGTACGGCGTGGGGATCACCGACGAGGCCACCTGCTTCAAGATCTTTCGGACCGACCTTCTGCGCGAACTCGACCTCGAATGCGAGGGTTTCGAGTTTTGCCCCGAGGTCACCGCCAAGGTCGGCAAGCGCGGCATCCGCATCGTCGAGGTTCCCATCGCCTACACCGCGCGCGATCACGCCGACGGCAAGAAGGTGCGGTGGACCGACGGCTTCGAAGCGATGTGGGTGCTGGTCAAGCACCGGCTGCGCCGCTGAGGATGACCGAGCCCCACCTGCGCCGACTGTTCGCATCCGACGCCCGGCGGGCGGCGGCGGCCGCCGCCGTCGGCTGCGCGCTGTGGGCGCCGGTCGAGGTCGCGATCACCCTCGCCGCGGCCGACGGCCCGATCGGCGCCGCGACGGCGGCGCGGTTCGCGGCGCTCGCGCTCGGCCTCGCGGGCG
>RFGE01000231.1 GCA_003696105.1 Deltaproteobacteria bacterium
GCGGCGGACCTCGGCGCGATCCGCCGGGGAGGCCGGCGCGAGCCACCGGGCACGGGCGCGCGCCGGGCGGCGAACCCTAGCGCGATCCGCCGGTCGGCGGACCGGCGTTTTGCGCCATCAGCCGCTGAAACCGCGGCGACGACTGGTAGGCGCGCCCGAGCGCGTCCGACATCTCGTCGACGCGGCGGTACAGCCGGCGCGGCTCCCGCGGCTTGCACTTGTGGAGCACGTAGCTGGCCATCAGCGGCAGCGCGATCGTGGTGTCCGAGTACGCCACCACGCAATCGGGCAGCTTCGTCGGATCGACCTTGCCCCAGCTCACCGCCTCGGATGGCGTGGCGCCGGACAGCCCGCCCGTGTCGACGCGGGCATCCGTCACCTGGATGAAGTAGTCGTGGCCCTTTTCCTCGAGCCCGAGGATCTCCTGAATCTGGGGCTCGGTCTGCAGCAGGAAGTTCTTCGGCGCGCCGCCGCCGAGGATCACGACGCCGGACGTGCCGCCCTGCGCGACCTTGCAGTCGTACACGAGCGCCGCCATGGCGTTGACGTCCAGCGACGGGTCGACGATCGGCACCTGGCCCGGGTCGCGGCGGTTGGCGGCCTGCATCGCGGCCACGTTCAGGCCGATCGTCGAGTCGCCGGGACTCGGCGACCACACCGGCACGTCGAGCGCGTGGCAGGTCGCGAGGATGCTCGGCTTGGCGCCCGTCTGTCGCGCGGTCTCGAGCGCGTACTTGCCGATCTTGTAGTGCAGCTCGGCGGTGCCCATCCGCCCCGAGAACTCGGGCGCGGTCATGACGCGGTACAGCCAGTCGTCGGTCTTGTACAGCACGTCCGCCTCGAACAGCACGTCGTAGACGCGGATGATGTGGTCGCGGCGCAGGTCGACGTCGTGCGCGCCGGATGCGATGCGCGCGTCGCCGCGATACAGGTCGAAGCCGAGGTCGAAGTGCAGGTCGTGGTACAGGTTCGCGCCGGTCGACGAGATGTAGTCGACGAAGCCGCTCTCGATCAGCGGGGTGATCACCGACGACAGCCCCGCCGGCGTCAGCGCACCGGACAGCGACAGCCCGATCGTCGCCCCGCTGTCGATCATGTGGGCCCACAGCTGGCAGGCCTCGCGCAACCGACCCGCATTGTAGGCGTTGAAGTACGTGTCGATGAGAGCGGCGACGTCCGCGGAGCCCTCGGCGAGCGGCGGCGGCGCCAGCTTCGCACGCTTGGTCAGCATGCCCGGACCATCGCACGCCTCGGCCGCCTTGTCAGCCCTGGGGCCACCGTGCTACGTAGGCGACACCGAAGGAGGACAGACCATGGCCGAACTGAAGGGATCCAAGACGCACGAAAACCTCAAGGCCGCGTTCGCGGGTGAGTCGCAGGCGAACCGCCGCTACCTGTACTTCGCCAAGATCGCCGACGTCGAGGGCCACCCGGACATCGCCGGCCTGTTCCGCGACACGGCCGAGGGCGAAACCGGCCACGCGCACGGTCACCTCGATTACCTCAAGAAGGTCGGCGATCCGGCGACCGACCTGCCGATCGGCGACACCGCCGCCAACCTGAAGGCCGCGATCGCCGGCGAGACCTACGAGTACACCGAGATGTACCCCGGCTTCGCCAAGACCGCGCGCGAGGAAGGCTTCGAGGAGATCGCCGAGTGGTTCGAGACCCTGGCCCGCGCCGAGCGCTCGCACGCCGGCCGGTTCCAGAAGGGGCTCGACTCCCTGGCGAAATGATCGAGCCGATCACGCGCAAGGACATCCGGGGGCCGGCGCTGTACGCCGGCTTCCGGGACGATCTCTGCAAGCGGATCATCGAGCTCAAGAAGCCCCGGCGCGTCCACGTGGGGCCGCTGGTCACGCTCGTGTTCGAGAACCGCCACACCCTGATCTTCCAGATCGAGGAGATGCTGCGGGCCGAGGGCATCACCGAGCCCGACAAGATTCAGGAGGAGATCGACGTCTACAACGCGCTGATGCCGACCGAAGACTCGCTGTCGGCGACGTTGTTCATCGAGCTTCCGCCCGACGCAGATGCGCAGGCGGAGCTCAACCGCCTCGTCGGCCTCGACGAGCACGTCATCCTCCACATCGGCGACCACGCGATTCGCGCCGCGTTCGAGCCGGGACGGGCGACGCACGAGCGGATCTCCGCGGTGCAATACACCCGGTTTCCGCTGTCCGCCGAGGCCAAGCGGGCGCTGCTGACCCCCGGCACGCCGCTCGCGATCGAGATCGATCACCCGGAGTACCGACACCGGGCCGAACTGAGCGAGCAGACGCGCGCGTCGCTGGCGGCCGACTACGAGGGCGGCGGACAGCGGTGAGAGCGCTCGGGATCGCGTGGGCCGCCGCCACGCTCGCGGCGGTGGCGTGCGGCGGCGGATCGCGCGCCCGGTCGACGGGGCCAGCCGACGACACGTACGCGGACTTCACGTGCAACGAACGGCACGCGCAGTACGTCGTCGTCGGCGGCTTCGTCGCCCCGGAGTTGGGCATCGAAATCCGGTGTTCCGACACCGAGCAGACGATCCGCAAATGGACGGCGGACGACAGCGGCAACCGCGACGAGACCGTGCAGCCCCTGTCGCGCGCCGAGTTCGACGACGTGTGGCGCAGCTTCGAAGACGCCGGCTGGCGCAACCTGTCGGACTGCATCAACCCGCGCGCGAAGGACACCGACGAGGTCTACACGTTCGAAATCGGCGACGCCGACGCCAGCGTGACGCTCACCTGTCAAGGCAAGGCCAACGACTTGCCGTTCCCGTTCGACCGCCTGGTCAACGCGCTCGACGTCGTCGCGGCCGCGCACTGATCGCCGGCGCGGGTCACCGCGGTACCGACCAGCCGCCGTCGACCGGCACGATCGCACCGGTGATGTACGGGTGCGCCGCCAGGAACACGACGGCGGCCGCCACGTCGTCGGGCGTGCCCGGTCGGCCGAGCAGGGTCTTGTCGACGAGCGCCGCGCGTTCGGCCTCCGGCATGTCGGGCGGGAACGCGGCGATGCCGGGCGACACGCCGTTGACCCGCACGCGCGGAGCCAATGCGACAGCCAGCGTGCGCGTGAGGTGCGCCAGTCCGGCCTTGGCCGCCGTGTGGTGCGCGTACGACGGCCACGCGTGGGTCGCCCCGACCTCGAGCACGTTCACCACGGCTCCGGCGCGAGCCGCCAGCGATTGCGCGCACAGCCGCGTGAGCCGCGCCGGCGCCAGCAGGTTCGTCTCGAAGCTCACGCGCCAGGCGCGCTCCCACGCCGCGTCGTCCATGCCGACGAAGTCGCCGCGGACGAACGCCGCGGCGGAGTTGACGAGCACGTCGACGCCGCCGAAGGCGGCCGCGACCGCGTCCGCGAGCCCGCGCGCGGCTTCCGGCGCGGTCAGATCGGCCGCGAACGACTCGGCCTCGCCTCCTCGCTCGCGGATCGCGTCGACGACCTGCCGCGCGCCCGCGGCGGACGACCGATAGTGAACCGCGACGGCGGCCCCGGCGTCGGCGCACGCCAGCGCGATCGCGCGGCCCACGCGTCGCCCGGCCCCGGTGACGAGTGCGACCTTGCCGGCGAGCTTCACACCGGCATGCTATACGGATCGGAGCGGAGCCGCACCATGCCTTCCAAACGCTACTTCACCCTCGCCGAGGCCAACGCTCAGGTCCAACGCCTGCACGCCGTGTTCACGCAGGTCATGCAGGTGCGCATGCAGCTCAAGGCCCTGTACGAGCGCCTCGACCGCGCCGGCTTCGCGCCGGAACAGGGCGACGAGGACGAACTGCCCGAAGGCGCGCCGCCGCACGTGCTCCGCGACCGCGCGCACTTTTACGGCCTCGTCGAAGCGCTCCGCGAACAGGTGGATCTCATTCACGACACCGGCGCGCAGATCAAAGACATCGAGATCGGCCTGGTCGACTGGCCCGGCCGCGCGGCCGACCGCGACATCCTGTGGTGTTGGCGGTTCGGCGAGCCGGAGGTCGCCTTCTGGCACGACCCGGACGCCGGGTTCGACGGTCGCCGCCCCGTGTCGGAACTCGATGGAATCCTCCCGTGATCGAGTCGAGCGATCGGCGCCAGCTGTCGGATCTGGCAATCTTTCCGCTGCCCGACGCGGTGCTGCTGCCGGGCGCGCTGTTGCCGCTCCACGTGTTCGAGCAGCGCTATCGCGACATGGTGAGGGACGTGCTGGCCGACGATCGCCTGCTCGGTATCGCGCGGCTCCGCCCGGGTTACGAGGCCGACTACTACGGCAGGCCGCCCGTGTACGACACATGTGGCGTCGGCGTAATCGTCGCCGACGAAGCGCTCGACGACGGCCGCTACAATATTCTCGTGCGCGGGCTGGGACGCGCGCGTATCGAGGAGGAACTTGCCGTTGCAACGAGCTACCGGCGGGTGCGCGCGCGCGTGCTGCCGGACGGGCGAAGTCGCCGCCCCGAGGTCGTGTCCGCGACGTTCGACCAGCTCATCGCGCTGTGCGGCCGGCTGGCCGACGCGATCGGCGACGACGCCGAGCCGCTTTGCGACCTCATGTCCCACGCCGCGTCGCCCGCGGCGTGCGCCGACCTGCTCGGCGCAGCGCTCATGCGCGATCCCGACGAGCGCCAGCGCCTACTCGAGACGCTCGATCCGGCGGATCGCCTGGAAGCGGTGCTCGCCCGCGTGAGCCACCTGCTGGCGAAAGTCGGGCCGAGCAACACGATGCTCAACTGACCGCGCCCCGCGCGCCGGCGCGACCCGGCTCGACGCACCGGCGCACCGCTGCGCGGCAGGCGGGCCCTCCGCCGGCCGAGCAGTCGGCTATCGGAGCATAGGGCTATCGGATCACGGTCAGGCCGGGGCTTCGCCGCCCTTCGGCCAGAACCCGCGCCGCCGCCGCGACGGCGACCTTCGAC